>NZ_JBBCQL010000097.1:0-15685 GCF_037149975.1 Chryseobacterium sp. VD8
CTCCGCCGCCGCAACCCTCAAATATTAAAACAGCGAGTGCGGAAAGCCGGAAAAAGCTCCTGAAAAAATTCATAAAAGTTTCAGATCTCCATAAAAAAAACGCACCAAAATCAATTGATGCGTCTTCTTATTATTTTTACAAAATTTATTTTTTGTCTTTAGATCTCTGTAAAACTTCGTCTACCATTCCGTATCCTTTTGCTTCTTCGGAAGTCATCCAGTAATCTCTGTCTGAAGCTTTTTCTACCCAGTCATAAGTCTGTCCTGAGTGCTCGGAAATGATCTCGTAAAGCTCTTTTTTAAGCTTTAACATCTCTCTCAAGTTGATCTCCATATCAGAAGCCACACCTTGAGCACCTCCGGAAGGCTGGTGAATCATTACTCTTGAGTGCTTTAAAGCAGAACGCTTACCGCTTTCTCCGGCAACTAAAAGAACCGCTCCCATTGAAGCTGCAATACCTGTACAGATTGTTGCTACATCCGGCTTAATGATCTGCATCGTATCATAGATTCCTAAACCTGCGTAAACGCTTCCACCCGGAGAATTGATGTAAATCTGAATATCTTTTGAAGGATCTGCACTCTCTAAGAAAAGAAGCTGAGCGGTTACGATATTCGCCACCTGATCATCAATTCCTGTTCCTAAGAAAATAATTCTGTCCATCATTAAACGGGAGAAAACGTCCATTTGTGCAACGTTTAATCTTCTTTCCTCCATGATGTACGGCGTAAGACCTGTAGGACCGTACATTCCCATATACTGATCGGTTACCAAACCGTTATTTCCTAAATGTTTTACAGAGAAATCTCTGAATTCTTTTTTAATGTCCATATGTTTGCTTTGTGTATTAAATTTTTACAAGGTTGAATTTACAACTTTTATTCCTAAAATTTTATAAGACTTTTTGTCATAAAGTTTTAATAATTACAAAATTATTTGCCATTATCTGTCAGTATAAATACCTGTAATTGCAGAATAATTTAAAATTTTAGCCAGTTCTTTGGAAACCATCGTGAGCATCTGAATCTTCTTAAGCTGTTCAAAATATTTAGATTCATCGGATTCTGCATATTCTGCGAGTTCTCCTTTTGCCTTTGATATCAGGAAATTGACATATCTGAATTTATGAATCAGAATATCTCCTGCCACCTGCTCCGGAATTTTATCTCCGTAATTGGGTGAAAAAATATTTCTTGTGGTCCAGTCGTTCAGCTCACTGTAAATATTCATGGAATTAACGGCTGCTTTACTGAGCTCCTCATCCATTAATCCGAAAAAGAAATTTCCTTTTCGGAGTTCCTCTTTTTCAATTCCTTCTTTTATGTAGTCTACGATTTTTTTATTCAGCTCCACCTGAAATTCGTAATCGTCTTCTTCAAAATGATGAAGAATCTCTTCAATCACCGTAATATCATATTTCTGCTGATCCGGCGCAGTGCGGTGAAGGACAACATCTCCGTAATTGAGCATATGATTGATAAGATCATTCTCAAGTTTTGTCACATTGAAAAGTACCGGATCTATATAATCTCTCGGATCATTAACCACTTCAAGCTTCGCAGGTTGTTGCGCTTCAGCTTTAATCTGTGCTTTATGCGTCTGATTTTGGGTGATCTGTTTCTGAACATCAAGCTCATTAAACAGACTCTGCTCAGAAAGTCCGAATTTTGTGGAAACCTGCTTTAGATACACTTCCCTTTTCAAAGCATTCTGAACAAAGGAAACCGACTTTACAATGTCTCTGATGGCTTCAGCTTTCTTAATCGGATCGTCTCCAATTTCCTTGAAAAGAATTTCGGCTTTAAAATCAATAAAATCCATCGCTTCATTTTCGATGAATTTTTCCACGTATTCCTGCGGATGTTTTCTGGCGAAAGAATCGGGATCGTCTCCGTCCGGAAACAGCATCACCCGAATGTTCATCCCTTCCGTCAAAAGCATATCGATACTTCTGAAACTGGCCTTGATTCCTGCGTTATCCCCGTCAAAAAGAATCGTAACATTCTCCGTTAATCTTTTAATAAGCTTAATCTGCTCCGTCGTTAAAGAAGTTCCGGAACTTGCCACCACATTTTCGATTCCCGACATGTGAAGCGAAATAACGTCCATATAACCTTCCACCAAAAGACAGACATTCTTACGCGAAATTGCCTGTTTGCTCTGGTTTAAACCGTAAAGAACATTGGATTTATGATAAATTTCTGTTTCCGGAGAGTTGAGATATTTGGCTGTTTTTACATTATTTTTAAGAATTCTGGCTCCGAATCCTAAAACCCTACCCGAAAAACTGTGAATCGGAAAGATTACTCTTTCACGGAAACGGTCGATTCCGGCGGGAGAATTTTCAGGAAAAATCGAAAGTCCCGATTTCTCCAGAATTTCTTTTGAATAGCCTTTTTCCAAAGCATATTCTGTAAAGGCGTTCTTTTTTTCAGGTGAATATCCGAGCTGAAATTTTTTAATGATATCATCACGAAGTTCACGCTCTTTAAAATAAGAAAGACCGATTGATTTCCCTTCTTCCACTTCCCAAAGGAAATTCTGAAAAAAATCGTTCGCTACTTCATGGATTTTATACAGCAGATCTCTTTCCGACTGTGCATTTTTTGCTTCTTCGGAAAAATCCTTCTGATCTTCCTCAATTTCAATTCCGTATTTTTTTGCCGCGTGACGAAGTGCTTCAGGATAGGTGAAATTTTCGATTTCCATTAAGAAAGAGATCGCTGTCCCACCTTTTCCGGTGGAGAAATCTTTCCAGATCTGTTTACTTGCCGAAACAACGAAACTCGGTGTTTTTTCGTCATGAAAAGGACTTAATCCTTTGAAATTAGACCCTGCTCTTTTGAGCTGCACATATTCTCCAACGATTTCTTCTACCCGAATCGTGGAAAATATTTTATCTATGGTCTGTTTGGAAATCATGCTGCAAAAATATACAAAAATTATATTCTTTCTATAATAGGATTGTAAAGAAGATTTTTACTAGCCCACATAATTTATTGATTTAAAACAATTTAATTTATTTATTTTTGAATCAAACTATAACTATCATCTTTATTTATGAAATATTTCAGACGATTTTTTATTATAACTGTTACTATTTTCATTGTATTCCTTTTGTATCTAGAGTTTGGAGGAATGTTCATCTTAAAGACCAACGACAAAAGAACAATCACATTCAACATCAGAAGTAGCGAAAAAATTCCTAATAACTTTTCAAATTTTTATAATACTGTTTATCCGAATTCGTTATCCGAAAATTCATGGAATTATATGTCTGGTATATTCACTAATTCAGATTCTCCTCGAAAAGAATGCCCATGTAATCAAATGTCTTACAAGATTTTACCAACTTTAGAAATTAAGCATACAAAAAGAATAAATTATTTCATGAATCAGTTTATTGTAGCAAGATTTATTGAAAACAAATTTAGCCAGAAAGAATGTCTTCAATTTAATTTCGGCAGTTTTGATTTCTTAGAAAACAGAAAAGGTTTATCTGAGGTTTCCCATTCTCTTTTTAAAAAGGATGCCAAAGATCTGAAACCCATGGAAATGGCTGAAATTTTAGCATTATACGAAGCTCCTCTAAAATACAACCGGTCTAGAAATCCTCAAAAAGCAAAGGAAAGGACAGAACATTTTTATCATGTTTATCTCAATAATTCTAAAATAAAGAATTAAATTTTTTACTGTAATTAATTATCTTTGTTTAAAAATATGCAATTCACGATTCAACATATGGAAGACTGGCAGAATATTGCCGAAACCGTCATTTCAAAATTAGAGCATAACATTTTACTTTTAAAAGGAAATCTGGGCGCCGGAAAAACAACTTTTACCCAGTTTTTGCTTAAAAATCTGGGAAGTACAGATGAAGTAAACTCTCCTACCTATTCTATTGTTAACGAATACAGTACCCCGAAAGGAAAAGTATATCATTTCGATTTATACCGCTTAAAAAATATTGATGAAGTCTATGATATCGGAATGGAAGAATATTTAGACCATTCATTTCTCTGCATTATCGAATGGCCTGAAGTATATGAAGAAGATCTTTACGGCCTTAAATACCACGAAATGAGCATCATTAATACCGGAGAAAACAGAGAAATTTCATTCGAGTAAATATTATGTATATTTGCTCCTGAATTTGAATGTAAAATAACGATCTGTAAGAACCTAATTATTTAAAAGGATGAGTACTACAAACATTTTTACTCCTTTTACCGAAGAGGAACTGATGCCGAAAGAAGAAAAACTGGAGGTCATTAAAAAAGGAAAACAATTCAGCATAGGAATTCCTAAGGAAACTTCCCTGAATGAAAGAAGAACCTGCATTACACCCGATGCGGTACAGGTTTTGGTAGAAAGTGGTCACGAAATTATCATAGAATCCGGAGCCGGACAAGGTTCGTTCTTTACAGATCTTCAATATTCTGAATCAGGAGCCAGAATTACAAACGATCCTAAAGAAGCTTTCGGACAGGATTTAATTTTAAAAGTAAATCCGCCGACAGAAGAAGAAATTGATTATATGCGTCCGAATACCTATCTGGTTTCCGCATTACAGATCAACCTGAGGGATAAGAATTATTTCCTGAAACTGGCAGAGAAAAAAGTAAATGCCATTGCATTCGAATTCATTGTAGACGAATACAAACAATTAGCTTTAGTAAGATTAGTCGGCGAAATTGCAGGAACGGTTTCTATTCTTTATGCTTCCGAGCTTCTAGCTTTATCCAATGGTTTAATGTTGGGCGGAATCACAGGAGTAAGACCCGCTGAAGTGGTTATTTTGGGAGCAGGAATCGTTGGAGAATTTGCCACAAAAGCAGCTATTGGTTTAGGTGCAAGCGTAAGAGTTTTCGATAACTCTCTTTCAAAATTAAGACGACTTCACACTTTGGTCGACAGCAGAGTTCCGACTTCTATTATCGATCCGAAAGAACTTAAAAAAGCCTTAAGAAGAGCCGATGTTGTGATCGGAGCCCTTCCAAGACTGAATATGACGCCCATCGTTACCGAAGATATGGTAATGAAAATGAAAAAAGGAAGTGTGATTATCGATATTACCATCGACAACGGAAAAGTAATCGAGACTTCCGAACTTACCACCATGGAAGATCCATACATCATCAAACACGGCGTAATCCACTGCGGACTTCCGAATCTTACTTCAAGAATGCCGAGAACCACCACAAAAGCCATCTCCAATTTCTTCCTTTCCTATATTTTAAATTACGACGAAGAAGGCGGTTTCGAAAATATGCTGGTTCGCAAAAACGAAATGAAGCAAAGTCTTTATATGTACAAAGGCAGACACACGAAGAAAATCATCTGCGACCGTTTTGGCCTTACCTATCACGATATCAATCTTTTAATTTTCTAATGAAAAAACTGAAATTCTATGCAATCGGTCTTGTACCGGGATGTATTATTGTATTTTTTATCTTAAACAAAAAAGGCGCAAGCTGCAGCGGTTATCTTCCCAACAGCCGCGTTATTGCAGAAACCCTGTCTAAAGATTTTAAATATTCTGAAACAGCAAAAACAGAAATGGCGACATTAAAAGTTGATGAAAAATTTCTGAAAGACAGTATCATCACCAAAGGAAAGATTGATTTCGATAGAAGCCACGCGCAGAAAAAACCCTGTCCTGATTACCTTCTCACCTATCCTGAAGATAATCCCGCTTATGAAATCACTTTTGAAAAATGTGAGGAAAGCGTAACGGTGAATTCTTTGAAGAAATTGAAATAAATTATCAGTCTGCTTTGCGAAGCATTTATGCCTTTGCTTCTTTTAAATTTAGAGTTATCTTTATTAAAACTTTGCGTTTAAATAAAATACAAAGAATGCTTCGACTCCGCTCAGCATGACATTGCTAATACTACATGTTATATATTTGGCTTAAAATAAAAGAAATAAGTAAATAAATTTTCAATCCATGGAAGGCAATTACTACATGATTCATGATTATTGGATATTCATCGGAGTATTTGCGGTTTTCTTTTTTTTAACGGTAAGCATTTATTTATTCAGCCAAAATCAGAAATTTAAAGTAAAAAATGCCAAGCTTTCGACTGCCAATAAAATGATTCAGGAAAGACTGAATGAAGTACAGCTTGAACACATCGGAACAAAACTGAACCCGCATCTATTCAAAAACATCCTTAATTCGGTGCAGTCTCATGCTTATCAGACGTATATGTCGCTCGATAAACTTGCGAATGTTTTAGACTATATTCTATACGAAAGTAATAACAAATTCGTAAGCCCAAAAGAAGAATTAAATTTTGCCTTAAGTTTAATTGAGATCAACAAAATTAAAGTAAATCCTCTTTTTGATTTCAGAATTAAATCGAAAATCAATAAATCGGATGAAATTTACGAAGAGAAAGTTTTTGCCCCTCTTCTTTCGGTAGATTTGATTGAAAATGCCTTTAAACACACCGATTTCCTTGCTTCAGACTCTTTTATTTCCATTCAGCTTGAACTTGAAAAAAGAATTTTCACGATGAAAGTAAGCAATAAAGCTTCTCTGAAAAATGTTCTCGAAAAGGAAAAAAGCGGCTTCGGAAGCCAGTCTCTGGATCAAAGGCTGAAAATGATCTACAATAATTTTTACACGCTTCAGAAAAGTTCAAAAAACGGTATCTTCACGGCAGAATTAACAATCAATTTAGGAGATTTTTATGATAAAATGCGTTATTCTTGACGATGAATTACTGGCAATCAGCTATTTAAAACTTCTATGCGAACAGATTGAAAATGTAGAAGTTGTAAAAGCATTCAATGATCCTAAAATTTTTCTGAACGAAATTGTAAACATCGACTGCAACGTCTGTATTTTAGACATCGAAATGCCCGGAATAAACGGATTGCATGTTGCAGAAGCCATTTCAGGCTCAAAAAAAATCATTTTTACCACCGCTTACAAAGAATATGCAGCCGAAGCTTTCGACCTGAATGTTGTGGATTATGTAAGAAAACCCATCAAAAAAGAAAGGTTAACACAGGCTTTCGAAAAAGCAGCGGAACTACTCCAAAAGACCAATAAAAAAGATTTTATCGAGTGGAATACCAACATCGGCAAAACCGTAATTTTTACGGACCAGATCGCCTACATCAAAACTTCGGAAATCGACAGTCGGGACAAAGAAATTCTTCTTAAGGACGGAACCAATATTGTTTTAAAAAACCTGAATTTCAAAAACCTTCTGGAAATGCTTCCCGCAAAAGATTTTGCGCAGGTCAATAAAAAAGAAGTTGTTGCTTTATCTGCTGTTAAAATATTTTCCACCAACGAAATTATTACTACTGTTTTTCTGGGAAATGACCGCTTTTTAAAGCTTCAGATCGGGGAAACCTACAGGAAATCTCTTTCCGATTTATTGGGACATTAGATTTCACTGCAAAATTCTTTCTTTTCATTACATTTGATTAAAAATCATCTTTTTTTTCCGATTTTCTTAGCAATTTTGTCTAAAATTTGGAATCATGAATTGGGGAAAATACAGAAATATCATCTTTTATATTTCCACCATTATTGTTTTTTCATCACTGATGTATTTTTTCATCATTGAAGGGCAGACTTTGGAAATCGGAGAAAAGATCATTACAAAAACAAACAACAGTTCCAGTTGGGACAATTTTTTAGAATCATTCAAGACCAATCTTCATCATCCTTTAGCTTTATTACTGGCGCAAATCGTTACGATTATTCTTGTTGCAAGACTTTTCGGCTGGATTTGTATGAAGATCAAGCAGCCTTCCGTGATCGGTGAAATGATTGCGGGAATTGTTCTTGGACCTTCCCTTGTAGGAATGTACTTCCCGGAATTTTCGGCATTCCTCTTCCCGAAAGAATCTTTAGGAAATCTACAGTTTTTAAGCCAGATCGGGCTTATCCTTTTCATGTACATTGTAGGAATGGAACTGGATCTAAGTGTTTTAAGAAAAAAAGCACACGATGCAGTTGTAATTAGTCATGCAAGTATTATAATCCCTTTTGCGTTGGGAATTGGTCTGTCTTATTTCATTTATAAAGAATTTGCGCCGGAAGGAATTCAGTTTACTTCTTTCGCACTATTCATCGCTATTGCCATGAGCATCACGGCGTTTCCTGTTTTGGCAAGAATCGTTCAGGAAAGAAATCTTCAGAAAACCAAACTGGGAACTGTGGTTATTACCTGTGCTGCAGCCGATGATATTACGGCATGGTGTATTTTAGCAGCCGTAATTGCTATCGTAAAAGCAGGATCGTTCGAAAGTTCACTCTATGTAATTCTGATGGCAATTGCCTATGTATTTTTCATGATTAAAATTGTAAGACCGTTCCTGAAAAGAATCGGGGACTTACAGGCAGGAAAAAGTACCATCAACAAACCCATGGTTGCGATTTTCTTTTTAACCTTGATTCTTTCAGCTTATGCTACGGAAGTCATTGGGATTCATGCGCTTTTCGGAGCTTTTATGGCAGGAGCAATTATGCCTGAAAATGCAAAATTCAGAACACTGTTTATTGATAAAGTGGAAGATGTCGCTTTGGTACTTCTTCTGCCCCTTTTCTTCGTATTTACAGGACTTCGTACCCAGATCGGATTACTGAATGACAGTCATCTCTGGATTACGGCAGGATTCATTATTTTAACCGCAGTGATCGGGAAATTTGCAGGAAGTGCGTTAACCGCAAAATTTTTAGGCATCAACTGGAAAGAAAGTTTAACGATCGGAGCTTTGATGAACACCAGAGGTTTAATGGAACTTATTGTCCTGAATATCGGTTATGATTTAGGCGTTTTAAGCCCTCAGATATTTGCGATGATGGTAATTATGGCGCTGTTTACAACTTTCATGACGGGACCTGCGCTGGATTTCATCAATTTTATATTTAAATCTAAAAAAGATGATGAAGAATCTCCGGTAAATGATGCGAAATATAGGGTATTATTATCTTTTGACCATCCTGAATCCGGAAGCACGCTGCTGAAACTGGCTCATGATTTTACCAATAAAATGAACGGCAACAAAAGCATAACTGCAATGAATATTGCTCCCGTGAACGAAATGCACGCTTATGATATTAATGAATACGAAAATGAGCAGTTTAAAAATGTAATAGAAACGTCCAATGATCTCAATCTTGAAGTCACAACGCTTTTCAAAGCATCCAATGATATTGAAAACGACCTTACGCATATTACCAACAAAGGAAATTATGACCTTCTTCTTATCATGCTCGGAAAATCCATGTATGAAGGAAGTTTACTGGGAAGACTGCTTGGTTTCACGACAAAGATTATTAATCCTGAAAAACTTTTAAATACGGTAAAAGGGAAAGGCAACATTTTCAACAACTCGCCTTTTGACGATTTTACGTTACAGATTCTGGATAAAACCCATATTCCTGTTGGGATTTTGGTGGAAAAAGAATTCACTTCCGCAGATAAAGTTTTTGTCCCGATCTTTAATTTAAGCGATTTTTATCTACTTGAATATGCCAAAAGACTCATCAATAATAACAATTCTCAGATTATCATCTTAGATGTTGCAGGACAGATCCGGAATAATATTGAAGTGAAAGAACTCATCCGAAGCATCGAACAGGTTGCGCCCAATCATATCACTTTATACAATGAGAAAAAAATTGAGAAAGAGTTTCTGAATTCGCAGGATTTAATGCTCATCAGCAGCAAAAGCTGGAAAAATCTCATTGATACGAAAAGCATATGGTTATCGGATATTCCTTCAACATTGATTATCAGCAATCCTTAATTTGTAAATAGTGAATTTTGATACGTAAGCGATTGTAAATTCTTAAATTCACAATGAAATAAATTGACAGCAAAGCGAATTAGCAACGAAGTTAATTGACCTGTAAAAATTTGACTCGCGAAGCGAAATTCACAATTCACTTTTTAATCCTGATTAAAAAAAATTATTTACCTTTGTCTCGTGATTACAAACAACGGAACATATTATTACGGAATTTTTAACTCAGATCTGGGATAAGGATTTCATGTAGATAAAACAAAACCTCGTCCTTGGGCGGGGTTTTTTATTTTAAAATTTAAACGATGAAAATAAGTATAATTGGTGTAGGATTAATCGGGGGCTCGATTGCATTAAAATTAAGACAAAAAGGAATTGCCGATTTCGTCTATGGAATTGATAACAGCAATGAGCATCTGAATGAAGCATTAGAACTCAAAATAATCGATGCAAAAGTAGATCTGGAATACGGAATCAAAAACTCTGATCTGGTGATTCTTGCCATTCCTGTGGATGCCGCGAGAAAATTACTGCCGAATATTTTAGACCTGATTTCGGAAAATCAGACGGTGATGGATGCAGGATCTACCAAAGCGGGAATTGTAAATGCGGTAAAAAATCATCCGAAAAGATCGAGATTTGTAGCTTTTCACCCGATGTGGGGAACGGAAAATAACGGACCTAAATCGGCAGTTTCAGAAAGTTTCTCTGGAAAAGCCGGCGTTATCTGCGATAAGGAAGAATCTGCGAAAGATGCTTTAGAATTGGTTGAAAAAATTGCCGAAAGTCTTGATATGCATCTGATTTATATGAATGCGGAAGATCACGATGTTCACACCGCTTATATTTCGCATATTTCCCACATTACTTCTTACGCTTTGGCAAATACAGTTTTAGAAAAAGAGAAAGAAGAAGAAACTATTTTTCAACTGGCAAGTTCCGGTTTTTCCAGCACCGTTCGTCTGGCAAAGTCTCATCCTGAAATGTGGGTTCCGATTTTCAGACAAAATAAAGAAAATGTTCTGGATGTATTAAATGAACATATTGCTCAGCTAAGAAAGTTTAAAGCCGCTTTGGAAAAAGAGAATTTCGAATATCTGGAAGAGCTGATTTCGAATGCGAATAAAATCAGGGGAATCTTAGATAAATAGATAAAAATAGGGTTAGAGATTTTAAGTATGTCTTTAACCCTTATATTTTGAATTACTTCTAAAACTTCATCACATCTTTCACCACTCCGTTATTCTGCGTATGCTGTAACAGTTCGGCTTCAATGAAAGATTTTATTGTTTCTTCTGAGCCGTCATTCGGGAAGAGAAGATGAACATTGGCTCCTGCGTCTAACGTGAAGAACAGCGGCAAACCGGTTTCTTTTCTGAAATCCCAGATTTTGTTGATGACTTCCAAAGTTCCTGTTTTCATTAAAATAAATGCAGGATCGCTCATCATCATCATGGCATGAAGTGTTAATGCTTCATGTTCTACCAGTTTAATAAAACGCTGCAAATCTCCGCTGGCTAACATTTCCTTCATCGGACCGAAGTTTTCCCTTGCTTCCTGAAATCTTCTGTCTGCGTAAGGATTGGTATTCATTAAACCATGACCGACAGTGGAAGAAACGCTTTTCTGCCCTTCATGGATGAGTAAAACCCAGTCATTAAAATCTTTAAAAATTTCATGAATTTCATCGTTCGGGTATTGTACTGCAAAAAGATCAGAGCTTCCTTTTACCTGAGATTCGCCCCACACAACCAATCCGTTGTAAAGACTTCGGCACGCGCTACCGCTTCCTAATCTTGCTAAGAACGATGCTTTTCTCAACGATTCTTCATCCGAAGTTTTTCCTGAAAACGTTTCGTCAAGATTCATCAGACATTTGGCAATCGCCCCAAAACCTGAAGCCGAACTTGCAATTCCTGAGCTGTGAGGAAAGGTATTTTCGGTTCTGATGATATATTTTCCCTGTAAAATCCATGGAAGATACTGTTCGATATTTCTAAAATATTTTTCAATTTTTTCGGCAAATTTTACTTCCTCATTTCCAGCAAGAAAAGTCTGCACAGAAAAAGGTTCATTGGCAGAAAACTCCATCGAAGTATTGGTTCTGCAATGATTTAGTGTAAAACTGATGCTCGGATTGGCGGGAATCTGATTGTCATATTTCCCCCAGTATTTGATTAAGGCAATATTCGAAGGACAGCTTTCCGAAACTGTCTGATTATGTATTGTAAATTCGTTATTTCCTAAAAACTCCTGTGTTGTCATAATTTTAATTCTTGTAAGATGGAATGTAGCATGATTTGCCGTTATTGCTTAATCTTAAACTCAGTCTTAAAAATTTAATACATTTTCTCAATAAGATCTGCATATTTTTTAAGCACTACATTTCTTTTTACCTTTAGTGTCGGAGTAATTTCTCCCGTATTAATATCAAATTCCGAAGGCATTAAAGTGAATTTTTTCACTTTTTCGTAATCGGATAAATCTATTTGCAGTTCTTTAATTTTATCTTTATAAAAATCGTTTACCTTCTCGTTTTTCACGATTTCTTCCCAATTGGTGAAAGCAATATTATTTTTCTTGAGATATTCTTTCAAAAATTCAAAGTTCGGAACCACTAAAGCAGAGACAAACTGCCTTCCTTCAGCTATCAGCACAATCTGCTGAATGAAATTGTTGTTGGTTAAGATATTTTCAATCTGCTGCGGCGTAATGTATTTTCCGTTGGAAGTCTTCATGAGATCTTTCAATCGGTCTGTAATGGTAAGATTTCCTTTGCTGTCGATGGTTCCGGCATCTCCGGTTTTAAACCAGCCGTCTTCTGTGAAAACTTTCTGCGTTTCTTCAGGCTTTTTGTAATATCCTTTCATGATTCCGTTTCCTTTTGCCTGAATTTCGTCGTTTTCCCCGATTCGGATTTCCACGCCCGGAAGAGGTTTTCCACAGCTTCCGTGTTCAAAATGCGTCAAAGGAAAAGCGGTTAAAGTTGCCGTAGTTTCCGTTAAACCGTAGCCAACCGTCACATGAATTCCAACCGACTCAAAAAACTTCGTCACTTCCGGAGATAATGAAGCTCCTCCACAAGGCAGAAACCACAATCTTCCGCCCATTTTTTCTTTAATTTTACTGAAAACCAAAGATTCGGCAATATTTTCTTTTATTTTTAATCCAAACGGAACCGGCTGTTCTCTTCTTCTTAATTCTGCGGTCTGCGAACCGGTTTCCAATGCCCAGTTAAATATTTTTTTCTTCAGCGATGAACCTTCTTCTGCCTTTTCCAACACTCCGGCGTAGACTTTCTGGAAAAATCTCGGCACAGCGCACATCATGGTCGGTTTTACTTCTTCCAAAGCATTGGCGATATTCTTCGGATCTTCAAGGAAATAAACTCTTGCGCCTCCGTAAAGACACAAAAGACTCCAGCTTCTTTCGAAAACGTGGGTTAAAGGTAAAAATGCCAGAGAAAGCTCTTCTTCAAAGTTTTTAAACTTAAAAAATTCAAAATGGGCATCAAAAGCTTTTATGAAATTTCCATGTGTGAGAATGACTCCTTTCGGCGTTCCTGTTGTTCCGGAAGTGTAGATAAGCGTGGCAATATCTCCATATTCTTTCTTGCAGAATTCTAATTTGGGAGCGCTCTTGGCAATAAAATCTTCAAGATAAAAACTGCTGAATTCTTTTTTGATCCAGACTGCTTTTTTAGAAATGATTATAGTCTGCAGATTTGTACTTTCTTTTTTCAGAATTTCCAGACACGCATCGTACTGAGCCTGATCGCCCACCAAAATAGCCTTTGCTTCCGAATCGTTGATGATGTATTCTGCCTGTTCTGCATTATTGGTTGAATAGATTGGAACCGTAATGGCTCCGATTGCTAATACTGCGAGATCAAAAATCATCCATTCCGATGAGTTATCCGAATAAATGGCTACTTTATCATTTTCCTGAATGCCTGCATTTTTAAGCGCATTGGCTGTTTTATATACAATTTCACTGAATTTTTTCCAGCTCAGTTCTTTCCAGCCCGCATCTTTCTTTTTAAATCCGATGGCAGATTTTACCGGATGCTTTTCTGTATTTTTTAAGATAATTGCTTCTGCAAGATTCATTGCTTTATCTTTTTATCGTTGATATAGTTATTTAAATGAAAATCAATACTTTCCGTAAGAGGAATGAACTGATAATTCAATCTGCTTTTTATTTTTTCGTTGGAAACAATATTCATCTCAGAAATTGCTTTTACATTGGATCTTGTCGCCATTCTTAAAGCCGGAATCAGCCATCCGAATAATGTATTTGCCAAAACTCCGATATTCAGCTGAAATTGTGACAGGAGTTTCGCTTCCTTCAATCCCAGTTTCTTTCGGATCTGCTTTCCTAATTCTGCATATCTTCTGTTCTCGGAAATGATGATGAACCGTTCTCCAAAAATATTTTTCTCCATCAGTTCAACAGAAATTGCGGCAACATCTCTCACGTCCGCATAGCTTGTTCCTCCTGAAAAAGTAAAACTGTTTTTTTCGAAAGTGGGAAAAATATCGCCACTGCTGTTTCCCCAGCTTCCGCTTCCGATAATCATTCCCGGATTTACAATAACAACGTTTAATCCTTCAGCAGAAGCTCTCCAGACTTCCATTTCAGAAATATGTTTTGAGATCGCATAGGCAGAATGGTCTTCTTTCGGGTTAAAATCGGATTCTTCATCCAGCTCGCCTTTTTCATTAAAATTATCGAGAACAGCAATAGAACTTACATGAAGGAATTTCTTCACTTCAGCTCCTTCACAGGCATAAAGTAAATTTTCTGTTCCTTTAATGTTCGTGTGGTAAATTTCTTTGCTGTCTTTGGGATTGAAACCCACTTTAGCAGCGCAGTGATACACCTCATCAATTCCTTTTAAGGCTTCCTGAAGAGAGAGAATATCATCAAAATCTACATCGATCCATTCGATTCGGTTGAAAAAATCATCGGGATTTTCCGTATAAAATGTATAGGAATGCCTTACTTCGTTTAAATTGCTCGTCGGTCTTTTTGCAGCACGAACGTTTTTTCCTTTTTTAAGAAGTTCCAAAACGATTACTCTGCCTAAAATTCCGGTTGCTCCCGTTACAAAAACCATCAATTTTTTTTACTTGATTGCTTACTAAATTATGATAATATTCTACGTTATGCAAATTTGCGATTTTTAAGGGAGATTTCTGTTTTTTAAATGGATAAAAACGTCAAAAGTTTTGATGTTTCTGTTTTGAGCAATAGATAAGATGATCATTAAATTAACCTGAGTTCGGGATAAGTCTTCTTAAACGCAAGGTAAAACAAAGAGATTCAATTATCAGGAATTCATTTTTTAAGATATACAAAGGCGTAAAACTTATTAAAGTAATACCATTTTTGTGTTTTTTGAATAAACGAAGTGCCTTTGTTTAGCTTACAAACTTTCAATAAGTAAAAAATCTTTTGTTTTGCTTTGCGGTAATTTAATACAATACTATAAATCAAATACTTAAATTTATTTCTTATCCCGAACTAAGGATAAATTAAAAAAACGGACTTTCGCCCGTTTTCTGTATTATCTTGTGTTAGAAGAATTTTAGACCAAAACCATATTGTTTCTTCTTGGAGCTTTATCACATAAGATATCGGCAATACTTTTGGAAATAAGGTTTCCTTCGGTAAGATTATCCAGCCAGAAGAATTCTCCGGCACAGTTGATTTCAATGAAATAATATTCGTCTTCGGGCGAAACGATCATATCTATCGCTCCGTAATCGATATTGTAAACGTCTAACAGTTCCAGCAATTTTGCTTCGATGTCTGTCGGAAGTTCCGCAGGAATCCATTTATCGATAAGATTTACCCCGTCTTTTCGCCAGTCTATTTTTGCCGCTTCCGACTGTTGGGAATCGA
>NZ_JBBCQL010000098.1:0-15490 GCF_037149975.1 Chryseobacterium sp. VD8
AGTAGATGATTGATACTATTTGATTTACCATTTTAAATGTCGTAACCGTCATGCCCAACTTTTCTGATATTTCAGAAATTCTTTCGGGGTATGCGTCTGAATAAAAACCGCTGCCGGTTACCATATGCCAGATTGCACCTACTCCCATGAACGGGGTAAAAAGCCAGAGCACGAGCTGTAATAAGCACACCATAAATGACAGGGCATATAAAACTTTTAATGCTTTCATATTTAAAATTAATGATTAATCCTTACAATCGCTACTCAGTGTACTTAAAGGCTTTTTACCGTCAATTACATCTTTAACCGTATTCCAGTCTGGACGATGGATTTCTTGCTTTCCCGGTGCTGCTTTTCCTCCGTTTTTGTTCACGAAATCTGAAACCATTTTTTGATAAGAATTCCATAATGCATCCGCTTTACCGAATGGCCCTGCATTCGGTACGCCAAAAAAGTTTGCAACTGCTTGGAAATTGCTGCCGTCGATATAGGATAATCTATCCACGCCACGTGTATAAAACGTATAGGAGCCATTCGCATTTTTTACAAAACCAAAATCCCGGTTACCGGACACTGGATGCCCCTTATATTGGGGTTCAAAAATTGTTGTGAAAGTCCAGCCTCCACTATTATACTTACTCACAATAACAGAACCGTTATCAGGGCCTAAAATATCAATTGTAATAACAGCGTTTTTTGGATTACTGGAGTTCCATAAATTTTGGTCAGCAACTCCCCATTTGTCATATGGTGAAAATTTCGAATAATACGTGTCAACAAAATTATTGATATTTTTGCGGATATGTTCCTGAAACTGCTCAGGGGTTGCAGTTTTTCCATTAATAGTCGGCATTTTATCGATATTAATAGGGAAATAATCCATATTGACCAACGGACTGAATGCATCATTTATATCAAGTGCGTGAGAAACAGGACTTCCGAAATATGCTACATCAAATTTCCGAATTTTATCTTTCGTCGATTGGTCAATAGCGAATTTAGCCATTGCTAACCACTTCTTGATTATTGCACAGTCGATATTTGGGATTAAAGCAAAAGGTTTGTTTTTCAGCTGATTTTTCAGTTCATCCACATTTGGTTTAGGGAAATTGTCACTTGGGGCACCTGGAGCTCCACCACCGCCAGTACCTGTTGGGATAGGATCATCGGAACATGCAGCATGGGGTAATTTTGTCTTGGGAAAAGTCCATACGGTATTGAGTTGCCCTTCAACATAACCTTCAACAGTTCTCTGATCTTCTTCTTCCTCTGGCTGACATCTTGGATCACCGGGTAGTCCGCCTGCTTTCAGCTTAGGTGCTGACCTATCTTTAAGCCAGCTATTATCCGCATTAAATGTAGAAAAATATGCCTTTCCTCCATAGTATTTAGTAACGGTAAAGTTGTTATCAAAATATCCTTCAGAAATAATACGTCCTGTAAACCCGTTAGGTATATCTTTCCCATATTCAGGCAGATAGATAACTTTTACAAAATCCCATTCTCTTTTTTGGTTTTTAGTCGCCTTTAAAATCAGGTTGTTGCTTAAGTCGACAGGTATCGAATCGTTCGTGAATATTTTCACATCACTTAACAATTTTACCCTCACAATTGCCGTATCTGCCGTTTTGAAAGTCACGCTGTCCCATAGGATCTGCGTATTGAAATTCTTGCTGAAATTTTTTCTGTCCGCCGGAAGGCCACTGTCGCTATGCTGTTTTTCAAATGCTGCTTTCAGCGAAAGAACCTGTTGATTGCTGTTTTCTAAACTACTGACATGATCTTTTTTGCAGCTCTGAAATCCCACAAATAGGGTCAGGAGCATGCTCAGATAATAAATTCTTTTCATCTACATCTAATAATTGTTATTTAAACTGCTTATTTTTCGTCCATCATAAGATTATATCTAAGACGGTTAACAAAACAAATTGTCCCGAAATATTTTGATTTTTTAATATGATTGAGACATGTTTATTTGTATTCAAAAGAAATAAATTAAAAGGTGTTTTTCAATTCTTTTTTGATTTTAAAAGTAATCGATTTGTCATGTTTTGTTTAGATTAAAAAATGTAATTCAAGTGTAGTGGGTTAGATACAATGGTGATAGCTGTATTTTGCCGACTTACAACGCATTTAAGATCCAATTAAATTTTTTGAGATTATAGGGACAGAAGGCATAAGGGGAAGATCTGACTTGTCGTGATCTTTTTCGTATCGGGGCGTGTCAAATTGAGACCGCGCTTTTTGTTCCAAGTCCTCGCTGAGCTGTGGGCTATCCACTTCAATCGCTCTCGCATTATTGTATGTTTCCCATCGCGCACGCCAAAGCACATTTACCTCCCAGCTTCTTTCCGTCCCATAAAAGAGCTTTTGGCTTCCCATGATCAGAAAATTGTAAGTCAGATCCCAAAACAGTTCCCAACATCTGCCTTTCAAATCTCTGATGTCCGGACAACTAAATATCCGGATTTTTTTATGCATAGAAATTCAATGAATATCATTTTCAAAGAAAAGGATAAAAAGGCAGCCAAGTTAGTTCATCCATCCGACCCACATCCCACCAAGAGAAAAAAGTGAATGAACGGTTTCCCCCCAAAGGCCCCCCCCATTAAATCATTTTTTCTCTTGGTCTACGCAGTTGTATGATCTGTTTGTCTGCTTTCTTTTTTTCCTTTTTTTCTTTTGAAAATAATATCGGGGCCGAGCCTCGGAAGGACTGGAAGAACATAACAAGCAATGTAAAACAATAAAACAAAACGTTATGAACATCACCGCAAAAATCACAAGAACAGCAGAAGTTAGAACAACTTCAAACGGCAAAGAGGTAGTAAATTTTGGCGTAGCGATTAGGCACACCTTCCGAAACAAAGAAGGCGAAAAAATCAGTCAGCCAACTTTTTTTGACTGTGCCTACTGGAGAACTCCAAACATTGCCCCATACCTGACTAAAGGCACTATTGTAGAACTTTCGGGAAGGGTCAGCCCTAGAGCGTGGATAGACAAAGAAGGCAACCTAAAGGCAGGACTGAATTTTCACGTAACAGACATAGTTTTTCACGGTGGGGATGGAAAACAGGGGGGAGAAACAGTAAAAAAGGAAACTGTAAAAACTGGCAACTCTACATCCGTATTTGCGGGGGACAATGACGATGATCTACCATTTTAAAACAACGCAAATCTAAAATTCATCATGAAAAAATCAGCCCAAAATACAGGGGTACAGATACCCGATAATATAGCACAGATTGCCCTATTGGTTAGAAAAGACTGGAAAAACGTCTATTTCGGGGCTGTGCCTTATTTGGATGCAATGCACTCACTCAGTAGCGTAAATGAAAGCTATTACGAAGATTCCGCAAGCTCGATAATCAATTATTTCCTTGCAAATGCGACAACTTGGCGCGGAGAGGTTGCAAGGGCGGTAAAAGCCAAATTAAAACAGCTTGTCGCAAGTGCAAACTAATTTTTAAACCTTCAAAAATTTAACATCATGTCAACAATTCAAATAGATATAACACAGGCTAGTATTTACGTAGGAACATACGCTAAATATAACGATGGGTCAATTTTCGGAAAATGGCTAAAACTGTCCGATTATGCAGATAGGGGCGAGTTTTACGATGCCTGCGCCGAGTTGCACAGTGACGAGGAAGACCCAGAGTTTATGTTTCAGGATTACGAACATATACCCAAAGGCTTAATAGGCGAATCATGGTTATGTGAAAACACTTTTGAAGTACTGGAAGCCCTCGGAAATCTTGACGATAACGATCTTGAAGCATTTTTAATCTGGTGTGACAATGATCACAAAGACTTTTCCAAAAGTGACATTGACGAGCTTATCAGTGATTTTAAAGATGATTATGTAGCCCATTACGACAGTGAGGAGGATTTTGCACGGGAACTGGTAGAAGGTCGTTCAGATCTCAGCGATTTTGCGAAAGAGTATTTTGATTATGAAGCCTACGCAAGGGATCTTTTCTGCGGAAGCTATTGGAGCCAGGACGGACACGTATTCTATAACTAAAGTTTAACCACAGGCGACTGTGAAAGCAGTCGCCTATAAATCTAAAAAAATGGTACTGGAAACATTCAAAATAACATTGAAACATGATACAGGTTTTTTCAAGGTCAAAGTGACCTCACTCAGCGGAGAGCAGGGAGCAATTCAGCAGGTAATGGCCTGTGAAAGATGTCCAATAGGGGCAATAATCAGGATTAAAAAAATCGGTCAGAAATCAATCATTTAAAATTTACCGCTATGAATATTGGCGTAATAACATACAAAAAGTACGACGAAAATGTGCTACTGAACGCACATTTCAATGTAGATGAATTATTCAGGATCATCCTGCACGACAAAGATTTTGTACGCTTTGAAATCTTCGACAGGGAGAAGAAATTATTGGCATCTACCTATTACCCGAATGTTGACGGAAAGGGGCTGTATATCCATCCTGTCAAGGTGTTCAGGGACGAGGAACTTAAATGGATAGACTATTACGCATTTAGATCGCCTTCTACAATCAGGCATTATAAGGTGACTTGGAAAGTAGACGGTGCGGTTTTCCGAACAAGGAAAAAAGCCACTGAATACGCAAATCTTGTCAATAAAAGGGTTGCATACAGAATTGAACCTTTCATTGACCGAAGCACTTACCGCAGGTCGCAGAACTGAATTTTACACATCAAAATTTATCAAAATGAAACCATTGGACGAAATGAACAATATAGAAAAGGCTTATGTACTAGCCCGATTATTCCCTAAAGATTTAAAAGACCTTATCAGCTTTGTTCAAAAGGAGATAACCCATTTTCGGGAAAAGCAGGAAGATATTAAACTGGCTTGGCCACCCCAATGCCTGATAACAGCGAATTATTGGTATAGCCTGATCGCAGAAATTGAAAAGCTATTGGAAAGGCTCAATGTTCAGCTTCACAGAAGCCCGAAAATATTTTCCGAACATCTTTTTTGGGGACACAATTCAATTTTTATGATGCACTGCCTTGTGCGCTTTGTCGGGTGTGAAAATCCCCACCATAGCCTGAAACTGGCAATAGAACTACTGTTCGGAGATAAAGAAATAGTATCCATAGAATTTACAGAAAATACGGAAGATTAAAGTTTAACCACAGGTGACTGTGAAAAGTCACCTGTAAATACAAGCAAAATGACACAGGCAGAATTAACGGAAAATTTCAAAGCATTGATGACCATAAACCCACCCCTAAAAGAAATTGAAGAACTTTTCTTTAAGGCTGTGAACAGTGGCGCACTGGATTTTGAAGATGAACCACAGGACAGTTATAGAACTGCGAAGATTATTTATCATGCCATTCTTTGTACGATGGCGGCAAAATGGTTTCCCCTCGCAATAGAAAATTGGAAGGAAGCCCAAAACCTTAAAAAATTCTTGTAATCATGGCAAATTGGTGTAATAACACGCTTGTCTTCGTGGGAACTCCCGGAGCTATCGAGCAGATAACAGTCCTATTTAACACAATAGCACAAATGGGACAGCAGATAGATTTTGAAAAACTGCCTGATTTTCTAGGCGGTACGGAAGATCATTTTTTCTGCTATATAAGCTATAACCATGACGGTATGGTGGAATATGAAACGAGATGGACACCCAACATACAAGCTGTGGTGCGGATAGCAAAGCATTATAATGTTGATTTTACACTGGGCTATCAGGAAATAAGCAATTGTCTATATGGCATGGCAACCTATGCTAACGGTATTCTCAAAACTATCTGTTTAGACCCAATGGATTTTGGCAGATTCTAATCTGGTTGAACTATAATTAATTAAAAATGAAAATAACGGATTTAAACGGTCTGGAAATAACAGTGACCGATCTTGATAAAGCGATTCAGCAGGCGGAACTATTTAAGGATATGCACCATGTTCCGCCTGTACCCTACGATAAAGTAAGGCAAAAATACTGGACTGACGTTTACAACAAACTTTTGGAACTAAAATCAAAAATATCATGAGCAATCTAGCAGATAAAACAGAATATCGGGCACTTTCGATCATAGCCCGAATGGTTAAGGATTTTGAACGCTTGCATTGCCTGAACATGACGGCAACAGACGATTGGGATGCCACAGGAGCAAGGAATCTTTTGGAAGGCATCGTGCAGAGCAACGGCTACAAGATAAATTATGACCGTGACGGAAAGGGAAATAGACCGCTTCTCAAAGATGATAATATTTCAGATGCTAAACACAATTACACACGGTAAATCATGGACAAGGACAATCAATTTATGGACTTTCTTTTCAATGAATTTTTGATGATGGAAAGAAAGTTCGGAAAAAGCCGATCACATAAATATTTGACAATTATTTCAAAATATATAGAAGTCGGTTTTAGCTACAATGACCCTGAAAAAGCACAACAATACGCCTGCATGACTTATTCAAGTATTTTATATGCGATCTATAACTGGAAAACACATTTACTTGACCTCAAAGGAAAGGACGAGGAAGCTATACGGTTCGCAAGGTATAAAAAGCGATTAAAAAAACTGGGTTATTCCGAGGACGAAATTGCAAATCTTCTCATAGATAGATTTAAACTCAATAACCCGACTGAAATCATTTCCCCATACGGGCAATTATAAATAAATCAATATTCACAAACAACAATATTATGGAAGCGAATTTTTTTAAACAGATAGCAAAAATGGACTTGCAGAGCAAAGTAACGCTTACGATTGCCAAAGCAACAGAAGATAAAATAGTTGTCTCTATTTTGGTGCAGAATGACGGATGTGGAGATAAAGCAAAGTATATAATCCCCCCACTTAATCTCAAAGGAACGGCAGAAGAACTGGACGCTGAATTTTTCTCACATATCAAAAAACCGATTGAATCCGCTTCGGGGCTTATGTCCAATATGGAAGCTTTTATGAAGCAGATGGAGGAAGCAAAAAAACAGTCCGCTATGGAGAAAGAAAAAGCGGACAAGGCGAAAAAGGAAAAGGATGTGAAGATTAAAAAGTACAACGATGCAATGGCGAAAGCCGAAGCACTTGAAAAAGAGGGAAAATTCAAAGAAGCATGGACTGCGTTACCAAAGGCTTCCGAATATCCCGACCATGCCGAAACAATAGGTCAGAAGCAAAATTTGTATCAGTCCCACTTTGCAGGTGATCTTTTTGCCTCACCACAGAACCAAAATGAAGAGCCATTGGCAGAAGTGAATGTTTAACAATAAAATTGAAAGAATATGTTATTGAGCGTTGAATTAGCGAGAGTGTTTGTTCTCATGGACAAGGGATTGAAAATAATCCTTGACGACCCCGAACCACGTTGGGGCGTGGATGCAGTGATGAATTTTTATGCGAATACTTATCCCATTTTGACGACTTCAAAGGTTTCTGCGCCAGTAATTAAGGATGATTCTGTCGTATACACTTTTGAAAGTGTGATGGGTACGAAGGGTTAATTATTAAAGAATTAAAACAATGAACAATGCGAAAACAGATCATATCGGGAACAATAAAAATTCCCGACAAAGAAAGAGAAACCAACCTGCACCGCAGGATTGCGGAGTTCGCCCGATGGATGGAAAAACCAAAAGATGCACAGGAAATTTTCAGGGACAGAAGGAAATCCGTACCGATTGCCATGTTGCCAATGGTTTACTAAACTGCACATTTCTACCTAAGTTCAGGCAAACAGAAATGAATCAGGTAAATGAAACCTCTGCAAAACTTGAAAGTGACTTTTTCAGGTCACTTTCAAGACTGGCAGAACACTACAAAATCGAACCGTTTGCCAAGTCCGATAATTATAAATTTCCCTACAATATCAATCTTGCAATTTCCGACATAAAGGGGAAACTAAAAAAGAACGTGCTGAACTTTCACAGTTTGCGGTTCAAAAAAGAAAATGATAAATTTTATGTGGTTTCCGAAGAACGCTGTGATACAGGGGCGACACTCTTTTACATTCCTGTTATCCCGCTTTTCAGAATGCTTAATGACAAAAAACGGAAAAAAACAGCGCATCTTTTATTATCCGTGTTTTCCTATCTCTATCACATTGCTGATATACCCTATTACAGACAGGAGGGAAGCTATTTATATTATGAGTATGAAATATTGAAAGACTGGATAATGGATGATCCCTACGAAGACGAAGAAGACAACCGTGTAAGCGAAATCGAGATTGCGGAATGGGTGGGAGATAAAATTGAACAGAAAATTTACAACCGTGAGAACCTCACTTTTTTCGATCAGCGGATTGCCCATTTCGATGCCAAAGATGATTTTGATACCAATTGTTTGATCTTGGCACAAAAAACACTGGCAATTTACCGTGAATATCCCGATGCCAGTATTTTTCGCAATGCCAGTAGTATGTTCGATGAGGATGAAGAATATTTGGAAGATCAGATCATTCCGATGGAAAAATATATTTCTTTCTATGCCGATAATAAAGGTTGGCTCGCAGAAACCGTATTTGAATCCGTCAATAACCAGTTTCAGGAATACAGTGAAACGCAGGAACCTGCCCTGATCCAATGTTTTGACGGACAGAAAAATGAAACTAAAGACCTTGCATTTGAGGAAAGGCTCTTTGAACTATTGCATGACCTTACTGATTTAATTTACGATTATAGACAATTGAGCGATGAAAAACAATAACATAGACATTACGCAGGATTTTGACAATAAGCTTTATTATCCCAAATGTGCATTGGTGCTTTATGAATCACAGGGACTTGACCCTGATGTATATGTAGAACATTTTGATATGGACGGTAACGGAAACCCGATAAACGCCCATCCCCTGACAGTGATGGAAGCCGATATTCTGGCGAAAACGCTAATGCTCGAACACGAAAAAGAAAGCGCATTTTTAAAACCTAAATCTGTCCTTCCGAGCAATGTTTTGAGCCTTGACCCGAACACCGAAAAAGGAACAGTGATCTGGCATACCAAAGCACAGCAAAGAGAACTGTTTTTTGTCGAAAGTCTAGGGATTCCAAACGGCAAAGCCTATGTTCCGCCTATGCTGTGGAAGGCTAGCAAATCCAGTCTCACGGTATTTGCGCTTAAAAACAATAGAAGACCAACTTTAAAGTCACAGCTTTACCATTGCCCTTTTTTCAATATATACGCTGACGGAAAAGTATGTTTGGGAACAATAAAAATAGACATTAAAAATACGACTTCGGTAGAGGATTTTATGAAAGCATGGGAACACTATTTCTTCCACAGTTATTTTAGCCATGCCCTTGTTACAGGAGGACAGAGCAAAGAAAATTCCGTGACATTATGGAAAAGGCTGATAAAACAGGGAACGATTTTTCCAATAGAGGTGCTAATGCCCCATAAATTAACCCTTAAAAATATATTGCTATGAATCAGGAGAAAACAAAAATGCATTTTACAGATAACTACCTGTTAGCCCCGACAAACCCGATCACTGTCAATTTGGTGGGAGCAGGCGGAACAGGCTCAAAGGTACTGACTGGATTGATGGAAATCAATGAAAGCCTATTGGCACTAGGACATACTGGTCTGCAGGTCAGGCTATGGGATGATGATATTGTCACATCCGCAAATTTGGGGAGACAGCGTTTTTTTGACTGTGAGGTCGGATTGCCGAAGTCCGTGGCTCTTATTAACCGTATTAACCGTTGCACGGGGGCTAACTGGAAAGCCGAGACGGTCAAATTTGAAAAGGATAAGTTTGGAAAAATGCCCAAACAATCTAATGCGACAATTACGATTACCTGTGTCGATACGGTACAGGCAAGATTTGGAGTTGCCGAAATACTCACATCGGTTAACGGGCAGCGTAACCATGTTCGGGATTCGCCCAAATATTGGTTGGATTATGGCAATAGTAAACATACAGGGCAGGTTATCCTTTCCACAGTGGGTAACATCGTACAACCGGAATCTGAAAAATATATTCCTGTGAACAACCTGCCATTTGTGACCCAAGAATATGGCGAACTGCTGATGCAGTCAGAACGGGACGACAATACGCCAAGCTGTTCCCTTGCAGAAGCACTTGAACAGCAAGACCTCTTTATTAACGCTTCCTTAGCGCAGATGGGATGCAAGTTACTGTGGAGTTTATTCAGGTTCGGAATGACTAAGTACAGGGGATTATTCCATAATCTTGAAGATTTCAGGACTAGCCCGATATTGATAGACTGATCACATCGGGCAAAAAGACATTTCCTTAGCAGGAAAAGTCTTTTTGCGTAAAGCGAAATAGCCGCTTTAGGATATGCCCATTGATTTTCGCCCTACTCCGGGCACTAGGCATATCTTCTTTTCTTGTCGTATGGGCGACCAAAGAAAAGATTCTGTGTTATTTTTCAATTTTTTTTTAAAATATTCTTTTATCAGTTTGTAAAAAGTTTAATTAAATTGTTATTAGAACACTTAAAAAAGTGAATATAAATTTTCATATTTTTGCAGAATGAAGTATCTGTCTTACATATCGGCTATAATGATTTTGCTGTTATCTATAGCACCTTGCCTTGTAGAAGATAGTTGTATGGATGAACCTTTTGAAACTTCAAATAGTCAACAAAATGACGATAATTGCAATAAAAATTGTTGTTCACCATTTTTTAATTGTAAAACTTGTGCAGGTTTTGTTGTAAACTCATTTCATTTTTCAATATCGGGTTTCGTGAAGCAACCTGAAAAAAAGATAATGGTAACAACTATTGCTGCTATTTCCGACTTCCGATATTCAGTTTGGCATCCCCCGAAATATGCTTAATGTGTAGTGCTTTCAGCACAAATTAATTAATAACGATGTCTTTGCATCGTTAAGTTTATACAATCACATTAAATATCATTTTATAATGAAGAAAATGCTCATATTGTCGTTTTTTATGGCAATAAACCTTTGTGTATATGCACAAAACACATTAAAAGCCGTTGTTAAAAATAACGAAACAAAAGAAGTTCTTGTTGGGGTAACAGCTTCTATAAAAGGCACTTCAAATGGTGCAATATCTGATGAAAAAGGACAGATTACATTGTCAAATATCCCCGATGGATTACAGGAAATACACTTTAGTTACTTAGGCTTCGAAGAGTTTACTGAAATAATAAAATTCCCATTAAAAGAGAACGGCATAATAGAAATTCTTCTTAAAGAAAACTCAGAGGAATTAGAGAGTGTGGTAATTACATCAACAAGAAGTACGAGAAGCATTCAAAATATCCCAACTCGGATTGAATTTATCGGCGGCGAAGAACTGGAAGAAAAAGGCAATATGAAACCCGGAGATATCAGAATGTTGCTTGCTGAAAGTACTGGAATCCAGACGCAGCAGACCTCAGCAACCAGTGGAAACTCTGCCATACGTATCCAAGGACTCGATGGTAAATATACGCAGGTTATCCGTGATGGTTTTCCATTATATTCCGGGTTTTCAGGTGGTCTGGGTCTATTACAGGTAGCACCTTTGGATCTTCAGCAGGTTGAGGTGATAAAAGGATCATCTTCCACACTGTATGGTGGCGGAGCAATTGCAGGCTTGGTAAACCTCGTTTCAAAAAAACCAACCGAGCAAAGACAGCTTAATTTTCTGCTCAATGGAACCTCTGCCCTGGGACTTGACGCCAGTGGCTTTTATGCCCAAAAGTTTAATGGTATAGGAACAACAATATATGCGGCATATAATCATGGGACTGCCTATGATCCTGCTGATATTGGACTTACGGCTATTCCTAAATTTGACCGTTTTACGTTGAATCCCAAAGTATTTTTCTATTTCAATGAGAATACCACATTAATGGCTGGAATCAATGCAACTTCCGAAAAACGAATTGGTGGAGATATGGAATATATCAAAGGCAATGGGAGTACAGATCATTCCTACTTTGAGGAAAATAAAACCGGACGTTACAGTACTCAGTTAGAATTGGATCGTAGAATAAATGACAGGGCTAAATTTGTGATAAAAAACAGTGTCAGTTACTATGACCGTACCATTGGCTTGCCTGCTTATCAATTTTCTGGTGATCAATTGTCTACGTATACGGAAGCAAACTATTCCCTTAATGGCGAAAAGACTGACTGGGTGCTTGGTGCAAATTTTTTGACCGATAAATTTACGGAGAAGCAAGTAGCTGGAACTCCTGTAAGAGATTATAATTACACAACTGTTGGCGGATTTGTTCAGAATACATGGAATACCTCAGATAAAATTACCATCGAATCAGGTATTAGAGGTGATTATCATAACCGCTTCGGGTTCTTTTTTCTTCCTAGAATATCTACTTTATGGAAGATCAATGAACATTTTTCAACACGATTGGGTGGTGGTCTTGGCTATAAAGCACCAACTGTATTTACCGAAGACGCTGAACGTATCCAGTTTAGAGGAGTTTTGCCTTTGAATTTGGATGATACAAAAGCCGAGCGCTCTTATGGTGCGAATTATGATATCAATTACAAAACAGCATTGTTTGATGGTCAGGTACGTTTCAGTATCAATCATATGTTTTTCTATACCCGTATCAACAATCCGGTTCTGCTAACCTCTACAACAGGTAACATGTATCAGTATGTCCAGCCTTCCGGAAATTTTGATACCAAAGGGATGGAAACAAATGTCAAGCTTACATACGGGGATTTTAAACTATTTGTGGGATATACCTATGCCAATGTTAATCAGCATACGGATGGTACTTCAAAAATTTATCCGCTTGTTTCCAAACACAGGCTCAATAATGTGCTGATGTATGAAATCGAAGAAAAGTGGAAAGTGGGTGCTGAGGCTTATTATTTCAGTCCACAACAGTTAAATGATGGAAGTACCGGTAAAGGTTATTGGACAGCGGGATTGATGGCAGAAAGAATTTGGGAACGTTTTTCAATCTTTGCGAATTTTGAGAACTATACAAATACCCGTCAGACCAAATTCGGACCGATTTATTCAGGACCTATTACAAACCCTGTTTTCCAGGATATATATGCGCCTGTTGATGGGTTTGTAATTAATGTTGGCATAAAGCTTAAATTCTAAGCGATGAAGAAGTCGACTTTCGAAATTAAGCGAATGGACTGCTCTGCCGAGGAACAGATGATCCGTATGAAACTTAGTGAGATTACAGGCATATCCAGATTGGATTTTAATCTGGCAGCCAGGAAATTGGAAGTATACCATCTGGATAACATGGAACAGATCAAGGCGGCTATCAGTGAACTGAATCTCAAGGACAGTTATATCGGTTCCGTCGATTCACTTGATCATAATCCAGTTCAAAAAGATGAGCGCAAAGAGCGAAAATTATTGTGGCTTGTTCTACTGATCAATGCCTTTTTCTTTGGTCTGGAAATCATTACAGGTTTTATTTCAAATTCAATGGGACTGGTAGCCGATAGCTTAGATATGCTGGCCGATGCACTTGTTTATGGACTTAGCCTATGGGCAGTGGGTGGATCAATTATGCGAAAAAAGAATATTGCAAAGGTAAGCGGATATTTACAGCTTATTTTGGCTGTTTTAGGATTTTTCGAAGTCATACGCAGATTTATGGGATATGGAGAAACACCTGTGTTTTCAACAATGATTACGATATCCCTTTTAGCTTTAATGGGTAATGCTGCTTCATTGATCATTCTCCGTCGTACAAACAGTGATGATGCTCATATTAAAGCCAGCCAGCTTTTTACCTCAAACGATGTTATTATAAATATAGGTGTTATCCTTGCAGGAATTTTGGTATATGTTACTTCTTCCCGAATACCAGACCTGATAGTTGGAACGGTAGTCTTCGCAATTGTAATACGTGGCGCATTTTCTATTATGAAACTAGCAAAATAATATCTTATAAAAAGCCGAATACTAATCTATTCGGCTTTTTTACTTTTATCCATTAGAAAAAAATATCTCTTAAAAAGTTCAAAAAAATCGGAATGTAAAGAAGGTAGGTATCCACTGTATCTTTTTCTGAGCAATAGATTCTGTATTATAATCCGAACAATTCTTAAAACATTTCAATCATTATTTAAGCACTTGCTTAAATAATAAATTTAGCTATATTTGCAAGATGGAAAATAATTCGTGCATAAGACAACGGGCGGATATTAGACAGATCAATCGCTGTAAAAATCGAGTTTTAGAACTCCAAGACCCTTTTGATTATTTATCAAGTGGACTTGAATTAGCGGGAAATAATGTAAGGCTGAAAATCTTGTTTCTTCTACATGAAGAAAAACGACTTTGTGTATGTGATTTAAGCGATATACTAGATATGACAATTTCAGCAGTTTCCCAGCATTTACGAAAGCTTAAAGACCGAAAGCTAATCATAACAGAAAGAGAAGCACAAACCATTTTTTACTCATTGACAAAAGAGTACGAAAAATTGCTGGATCCATTTTTTAAAATACTAGTTGATAATAAAGTTTTAGAAACAATATGAAAACGGATAAAAAACTTATCGGTACTGGACTTTTAACAGCTATTGCAGCTTCTCTGTGTTGTATAACACCTGTTTTGGCGCTTATAGCTGGAACAAGTGGTCTTGCTTCAACTTTTTCCTGGCTTGAACCTTTCCGTCCATATTTTATCGGTTTAACAATTTTAGTGCTTGGCTTTGCATGGTATCAAAAATTGAAACCGCTAAGGAAAATAGATTGTAATTGTGAAGTAACTGAAAAACCAAATTTTATGCAGACAAGTTCATTTTTAGGAATTGTTACCGTCTTTGCGGGTTTACTTTTATCGTTTCCAATTTATTCTCACATATTTTTTTCCCAGACTAAAAGTAAAACTATTATAACTCAGACTTCCAAGATTCAGAAAGTTGAGTTTGCTATTAAAGGAATGACTTGTTCTGGGTGTGAACAACATATTAAAACAGAGATCAACCGACTAAAAGGAATTGTCGAAGTTGTAGTATCTTATGAAAAGGGCAACGCTATTGTTAAGTTCGACAGTAAACAAACAAGTATCACGGAAATTGAAAATGCTATCAATTCAACAGGATATAAAGCAATAAATAGTAAAACTATATCGTAATGGAAATAAAGTTACAAACAATAATAACTTGTCCAGACTGTGGTTACAAGAAAGAGGAAACAATGCCAACAAACGCCTGCCAATATTTTTACGAATGTGAAAAGTGCAAGAGAGTTTTAAAACCTCTCAAGGGTGATTGTTGCGTATATTGTAGTTTCGGCTCTGTAAAGTGTCCGCCAATTCAAGAAAATAAAAAATGCTGTTAATCTCTGGGTATTTATTTAAACCTAGATACAATTACAAATTCTTGGATAAAAACAAGGAGTAAATTATAATGACAAACGCAGCCTCTTTCACTTAAACTTCAAAGAAACAATTTAAATTATCCCTTTTTTTATATTTAAGGTTTGCGGTAACATATAAAAAAATATCATCATTATCTTTTTATATCAAAAATAATATCGTAATATTGCAATATAATAATTATGACATGGGAGCTACAAAAACAGAGCATTTTACTGA
>NZ_JBBCQL010000099.1:0-15273 GCF_037149975.1 Chryseobacterium sp. VD8
CTTAATGCTCAGGGAAGTATGGATATAACAAGACAGCCTAGAAGTTCCGGAAAAAAGAACTTCTATCTGAGAAAAAATAACAACTTCACAAAGATTGAAAGATATGGTTCCTCACCGACAAGTTATACATGGGTAGTAACCACCACTGATGGAACTAAAAAGTATTATGGTGGAACCGAATCTACCGTTGACAATAATGCCGTTGTTCAAAAGGACAATGGATCAATAGTCCAATGGGGAATTGTAAAAGAACTTGACGTTCATAACAATAATATAAAATATTATTATCTCAATAAGCTATTTACACAGGGAATGGTACCGATTTCGGGAGATAATATAAATCTTGAAAAAGGAAGACAGTTCCATATTGATAAAATTGTGTATTCAGGGGTAAATGATAATGATGGACCATATCAGATTCATTTTTCCTGTAAAGAACCCACAAGGCCGGATTATTCCATAAACACAAAAGATGGTGTAAAAAGGGTTGAAATTGAAAGACTGGACAATATATCTGTCACGAATACCGCACAGGCTGTCAGAAATTATAGTTTTACCTATACCACAGGAAAATTCTATAAATCACTTTTAAAATCGATTTCTGGCCCTGGTGTCAATTATCAGCTGGATTATCATGATGACACCGGCAATGCCATATTTGGCCCTGATAAATTTGTAAATGCTCCGGCACCGGATGCATTCTCAGGCGCAGTTAATTCTGCACTGACCCCTTCAAGAATCAGTGCGGATAATAATTTTGAATGGGGATGGGCATTAAGGACAGGAGCAGGGCTAGGACTTTTTATTCCACATAGATCAGGCGATAAAAATTTTATGGTTTCCGGATTTGTTGGTGAATCATATCCCGATATTAAAAGAGGACAGGAATTACTTGATTTTAATGGTGACGGGATTGTAGATATCCTTTATAGGAAGAGAAATGGAGATAATGGGATCAAGCTTATCCCCGGATCGTGGGAAAATGGTAATCTGGTTTTCAACAAACCGGAATTAAACGTACTGAATTTAAATAGCAATTTCACGAAAACCACAGGTAGTACATTTAATGCCGGAGCCACCGTTTTGTTCAATTGGTGGAAAATGGGCTTCGATTTCACGAAGAGCTGGTCTGAAAGCGAGTCTAAAACTCCAGTTTATCTTTTAGATGCTAATTCAGACGGTCTGCCCGATGTGGTTAAAGACGATAAAGTATGGTTCAATAAAATAAACGCCAATGGGCAGCCAGAAATGGTAACAACCAGTGACATGACAGAAAACATGGTCATGAAGGGTAATGTCCCCGTCCCGTACACAGAACCCGAAGATCTTGACGACGACGAAGGTGAAGAGCCTGTTAAAGCAAAAAATGATGTCGTAAAAGTCTGGATCGCTCCAAAAGCTGGCTATGTGACTATTTATGATCATATTTCAATTACTGACATCCAGGAAACCAAAGCACGGGCCGTCTACTCGATTGAAGTTAAGAATCCTAACGATACTTCAAAAAATGGTAGGGTTTATTTGACCACTTTAGCAGGAGGAAACCCAAATATAGACCTCAAAATCACAAAATATGATGAATATCCAGGAACTCCTTTAGGAATCAATAATTCTTCGCGAATTCATGTAGAGTCAGGTGACAAAATCTATTTCCGTCTGCATAAGAAGACCGGTATAAACTATGAAGTAAACACCACACCTTCGGTAGAATTTGTAAACGCTAACGGTTCGCCGATAGTTGATTCTCCTGAAGAAGAAATAGATGACTTCATGCCAAATAATCTAAAATATGAGGAAAACTTTGTTCTTAACAACCTGACAAAGACATTGAAGTACGACTATTTTGGAACCAAGCATCTTACCATTCCAGGGTTTTCAGTACCAAAATTAAACGATAATGTTACCTTCAAAATAACCTTATCCAAGGCAGAGGTAGTAAATCCTTGGGACGTTACCGTAATTTATGAAAAAACATATTCACAATCACTCGGAACCGTAAACATTGATCCAGTGGATATGGACTTTTTTGTACCACCACCAATACCAGGTGGATACCATTTAAAATTCTCAGTCATATCAGATTCTTACATGAACAAAGAAATTGAGTGGAAGAATATTTCGGTAACGACAGATGGTTATGTTAATATCCTTGATGTACCCGACTATCCATCTTATTATGTAAGGGATTTTAAAAAGAAATTTCATGTTGCAGATTTGGGAGCCAACCCACCACATGGAACAAACGATTACTTTATTTCTATAAACAAGAATTTTGCTTTTACTCCATCTTTGGAAGGTAACTTCATGTATGTTATAAAAAAAGGCGGACTTGTATTGGAAAAAAGATGGGTTAAATTGACCAATTCAGGTATTACTGAAACCTCTTTGAATGGTTTTCTCAATCCGATTAAGTTTTATACTGGTGATCCTTACCAATCCGTTCAGCTCGATGATAGGATTAATATTGTTGTTTATTGCGCTACCCAAAAAGATCGTGCAGCCTATGAATCTTTAAAATCGCAATTGCAGAATCAGATATTCAATATCTATGCTGGAACGAATACGAATCTTTGGTCTTTTACGGTGGAGACAGCAATATTTACTGCTGAGTTCAATACAATTAGTGCGGTTTATCGCAACTGGGGACAATTTATTTACAATGAGAGTAAAGATGTCAAAAAAACGAATAATTCCCTTACGCCACCTGGAGGTCCGCGTGATATACCTACAGCTCCATCGGGCGTAACAACACCAGACTATACAATCAACACAGATACACCAAAAGATTCTTATGGAGCATTGATCAATAATGAATTCCTTGATTCGCCATTCGGGATGTTCAATTATAACTTTTCTTCTTGCTCTGGAATAACTAATCAGGACCAGTACGGAGAGTGTGTCGGTGATATTATTCAGGCAGATTTCCAGAATATAGCAAACACAAACATTCTTGCAGGCTTTAATCCAATTGTTCCAATGAATACCTATTACACAAAAGGTGATAATGGAATCGTGGAGAAATGGATAAATAATGGTTTTACTGAACAGTTCTCAAAGGCAAGGTCTTTCAGGGATGAAGAATCTATGGCTCCGTTTTTTGTAGACGATGATCCAGATGAGCAGGATATCGAAGTGCAGGGAAATCCCAACACCGCCATGTACGCAATAGAGAAGAAACAAAAAAGCAAGGCCAAAACTACTAATTGGGGGATCGGCATTCCTGTTATTTCACATTCAACTTCTGAGCTAAGAGGATATGGAAACATCAATACGCAGGATTTCTTTGATGTAAACGGTGATGGTTATCCTGATATGTTATATAGAACAGAATCCCAATTAACAAATGCATTGGGAGGTCTTAGAAGTGCACAGGGGAGAAATCTAGAAAATAACCCTGACTCGGTTATTTCAAATAACGATAGTTTTCAGAAAACAAATACAATTGCATTCAATGTTTCTGCGGTGAAAACTGTCGGTAGAAATACCTCAAATTCTAATTCCGATTCTAAACCTGATACCTCAGCAGCATGGTCAGGAGGTGTTGGAGTCTCTGATTATCCTGATTCCTATGACAGAGGTGTAAAATATTGGATCGACATTAATGGGGATGGTTTGGTAGATAGAGTTGAATTAAACGATGGCCAGGTCAGATATAAACTCAACTATGGCAACGGACTTGTTAATAATCCTTTTGAAGACTATCCAAATTTAAAAACCTATGAATCCAAGCCTGTTGGCTCAACTTCTGTTAGCATAGGAGGCGGTCTTTCAGGAATGATTTCTCAAACCGCTACTTTCAGTTCTGGTTGGGGTATCTCAGGTAATTTAACTGGATCTTCATCTACCGGAAGTTCAAAACTTATGTTCCAGGATATTAATGGAGATGGAATGATTGATCTAATTTCAATGGATAATGATGGAAATACTTCTGTATCCTACAACATGGGTAATAAGTTCGCTCCGGCGCAGGGTCTTTCAAAACAAGGGGGTATAGTTAATTTCGGGAAGGACAGTCGAACATATAATGGGGCACTTACCTTAAATGGTGGATTCTATATCAATGTTCCAATTGTTTGGCTATTTGGAATTACCATTCTCTATTTCCGTGCGGGGGCAGATATGAGCGCGAATATTGGCGTTTCAATGTCTGAAATTGAAAAAGGATTAAGAGACGTAAACGGTGATGGATTCCCAGACTTGGTAATCAACAATGGTAGCGGCTTACAGGTAAATTATTCGAGAATTGGAAGAACAAATAAGTTATCCAAAGTTACAGAAAAGTCTACCAATGGTACATTTACCATCGACTATGCTTATACAGATCCATCCTACAATGATCCTCATTCGAAGTTGGTCATGAAGGAAGTAAAGATTCTCAATCCAAATGTTGATTCTGACGGATATACAACATCAACCGATAAAAATATCGTAACAAGATTTGACTATCAGAATCCTAAATACGACAGAAGGGAGCGAACAAGCTACGGATTTGAAAAAGTGATCACTGAGGATATGAACGGTACGAATGTCTACCGTAGAGGTGTGGAGACTTTTTATAATTCCAATTATTACAATAATGGAATCCCTAAAAAAAGTGAGATATACAGCGGAGGAACTACATTAAAAGCAACTTCGGAAAATAATTACAAATTATATAAATACAACAGTAGTTATACTCAACTTGAAGAAATTCCTTCTTCTCAATTTGAAACTTATGATACTGGTGGAACGCAGGGAAATAGAATCGCGATTGTATTACCTTCCGGAACTTCCAACACGACATTTGAAAATGGGGGGTCTATAACCACGAGCTCCACTATGACCTACAATGTCAAAGGTCAGATAATCGGATATCGCTATAACAGCAACGTCGCCGCCGGAAGTTTTTATTCCTCGATTGGATATCATGACATACCATCCTTAACTGCGAAAAATATATTGAATATACCTTCGGAAATTAAGGTCTTTAATAGTTCGAATATTTTAATTCGCCAACGAAGTTCAGAGGTTGATACGAATTATGGCGATCTGACAAAAATTAAGGTGAGTCTTACTTCAAGTCAAACCGCAGATACAGAACTTACATATGATTCCTTTGGAAATGTAAAAACGGTGAAAGACCCCGTTGACTATCTCCTTACTTACGAGTATGATCCAACAGGAAAATATGTGACAAAAGTAACTGATAGTTTTGGCGTATTTTCATCTGCAACTTATGATTCAAGATGGGATACCATATTGGAATCCATAGATGCTACTGGTAATAAAATAACTTATGAATATGATAATTATGGTAGGTTAACTAATATTCTAGCACCAAAGGAAATAGGTGTTTCGCCTTATACGGTAAAATATTCCTATTTTCTGACACCTTATTCAACCACAGGTACGCAGATAAACCTATACGGCGCAACTACGCAGAACTATGATCCTGACAATCCAACAAATCCAATTGAAACTATTTCATTAGCGGATTTTACGGGAAAAACTGTACAGGTGAAGAAGGACATTTTTATTGCAAATGCTGAGAAAATGTCGGTTTCTGGAATGACATCATATGATGTTTTAGGTAGACCAATTAGACAGTATCATCCTACAATGGAGGCAAAAGATGCTGTTCTGAACAAAAAACTCAAATTAACCCTTTCTCCTTATTCCAGTTCTATTCAATATGACAATCTTGATAGGCCAATTATTGAAATTGATGAAGATGGAAATGTGACAGATACCTCATATAGTATTGAAGGTACTTCCATGAAAAAAACTGTAAGTCAATTACAGAATCCGGGCAGTACAATGAAATCTGAAACATTATCAAATGCGGAAGGAAGAACAGTAATTGCTAAAAACTATCTGGGAACTTCAATTTTAGTTTCCCAGTACACGTATGATATTGTTGGACAGCTTCTCTCGTTAAAAGATCCTGAAAATATTGAGTTTAAATACGATTATGATTTAGGTGGAAGAAGAACTTCAGAAAAGCATCCTGATCATGGAACGACAAGGTTCACATATGACAAGGCAGGTAAAATGACGACAAGGTTATCTCCAAATCTTGGCCAATCCAGTGCGATCTCCTATAAATACAATAAAAATAGGTTGATGGAAATAACTTACCCTAATCTTCCTAATGGAGCCACTAATCCTAATAATGTCAGATATACCTATGGTATCGCTGGAACAGCAACTGGAAGGTTAGCTTCAAAAATTGACGGTACGGGGCAGACTAAATATACTTACGGAACATTGGGTGAAATAGTATCTGAAAATAGAAAAATTACTGGATACAACATTCCGACAATGAATTTTATTACTAACTATGAGTATGATAGCTGGAACCGTATTAAAACAATAACCTATCCTGATGGAGAAATCGTAAAGTACAAGTATGATTTAGGCGGAAATTTAAAATCCATAAAAAGCCAGCAGAATGGGGATTACGTAAAAGATATTCAATATGATGAATATGAGCAGCGAACCAAGATCCTAAATGGAAATGATACCTATTCACTGTTTACTTACGAACCAAAAACCAGATATCTTGCTTCTCATACGCTTACTAAGGATAATTACACAACCTATCTTGCTAATAGCTATAAATATGACTTTGCGGGGAATGTAGTTTCTAATATCAATAGCAGTATTTTAACACCTAACCAATTAGGGGGAAGTTACCAGCTTCTATATGGATATGATAGCTTGAACAGGCTTACACATGCGGTAGGGGCAATGCTAAAAGATATAAAAGAAGATCCTAATAACCCTTCTAATGTTGGAGCAAGTTATGAGACAACCCTAACTTACACTACTGGAAATGGCTTTAAAGGAAAAAACCAGACCCATGTGGTAAGCGGTATAACAAATCCTTTAAATACTTACAATAATAGTTACAAGTACGTCAAAGGAACCCATATGGTCACTTCTGTTACCGATTTGAACAATGGGTTTGTAGAAAGTTTCAAATATGACCTGAACGGTAATCCAATAGATCTAAATTCACCAAATGGCACTGTCTCGATGGCGTGGGATGAAGAGGACAATATGAAAGCCTACTTTAAAAAGGCTGATGGTATATTCCAGTATTATTCCTATGACAATAAAGGCGACAGAACTATTAAGTATAATTTACAGGAAGGTCCTAAATTATATCAGAATGGGTCACTCGTTGATGGCACAATGCAGCTGTATGGATACAAAGTCTATCCGAACTCCTATGTTGTGGTAAGCTCAGATAATACTTATACAAAACATTATTATGCCGGAACACAAAGGATCGCAAGCCGATTGGCAGACAATCCAGGTCTTTTTAACAGAGTAGCAGTAAACCAAAATGTCAACGATGATAAGGACAGTGTGCCTGACGTTGAAACTGAATTTAAAGCTTACTCAGAAAAAATGGGTGTAGATATTACAAAACTGGAAACTGAATTTGCTAAAAACAGTTCACAGGCAGGACTATATTATTTACACAGTGATCATTTATCGACAGCAAATTTTGTCACAGATGCAAATGCCGTAGCAACACAATTTTTCCTAAATTTACCTTTTGGTGAAACGTTCATTGAACAGCAGGTTCCTGGAGTCTATGAAAATCCATACAAGTTCAATGCAAAAGAACTGGATAGTGAAAGTGGCCTATATTATTATGGTGCAAGATACTATAATCCAAGACTGAGCATCTGGTATGGCGTAGATCCACTAGCTATCCATAATCCGGTTATGGAGCACCAATTTTATGGGAATGGTCAACATAATTCAGGATTCTATTTCATAGGTAATTTAAACCCATATATTTATACCTATCAAAATCCTGTACGATACACTGATCCAAATGGAAAACAGGTTGATACTGTTATTGATGGTCTCAAAAAGATGTGGAATGGGATCAATCCTTGGAAAGCCGTTGAAGGTAGTAAAGATGGTCCTAGGGTTCGCTCAGGCGAGGAAAGATTTCAGGAGTTTAGAACAGGAACTATACAGGCTGCTAAAGGAGCGGCAACGGCTGAAGTTGGGCATGTTGTCCTCGATGCAGCTGGTGTTGTTGATCCTACTCCTGTTTCAGATACGGCAAATGGTATTTGGTACGTCTTTGAAGGTGACTGGAAAAATGCTGCAATCAGTGGCATATCGGTTGCCCCCTATATAGGTGATGGTGCTAAAGGTGTTAAATATGGTGGAAAAATTATAACGCAGATACAAAAACACCACATTATTCCTCAGCAACTATATAAATTAATGCCAGAAATCGGAGATTTCATATTAAAGAATTCAGGTATAAATTTAAAGAAATTACCAAATAGATTTCATGGAAATCACCCAGCTTATACAAATTGGGTGAAAAATAAGATTGACGATTTATTAGCTGAGGGCGATCTTACGAAAGAAGGACTTGAAGGAGTAATAAAAGAAGCTAATATTGAACTTAATAAAGCCTATAAAGAGTTTAAAGAATCAGGGCAGTCATTGAATGATTATTTTAAAAACAAAAAGAAATAACATGCATAAACAGAAAAATTATTATCAAATTGAACCGACCATAGACAGTAAAATCATTGGCAAAAGTGAATTGGCACTTTCAGTTGAAATTACCAATAAACAATTTTTGGCATTCCGAAAAAATAAATTGGTCTATGTTGACAATTATTTTGAACAGACTGAACCATATAAGGATTTTCCCAAAAATATAACAGGCAAAATGTATCAGAGAAAGAAATCTCCCATTGATATTATGCAAGTCATGCCAATGTGCCTGGGAATTCCATTTATTATTAGTGGAAAAGTAAAGGAAATATTAGAGAACTTAAATATAAAAAAATCCGAATACCATTTGGAAGATTTGAGTATCGATGGATCTTCAGAGCCATTTTATTTTCTCTTTATTCCTATGCTTAAAAATTCTGAGACAATTGATTATTCCAAGAGTGTTTTCTATAGTACATTACAGGATAGATTTGCTGTTTTTGATACTTATGAAAAATATCTCACAGAAAAGAACAATAGATTCAAAGTTAAAAATCTGTTTTTATCTAAAGCACTGGAAAGTCAGGATATTATAAGTGTCCAGGCAGCAGGACCGTTTTTTAGCGAAAGAATAATTGATGCCTTCAAAGAAAATCATGTCATTGGTTACGATATAATAAAGGGCGGAGATTTTAAAGTAGACCTTAAATTCTCCTGATTTTATGTTGATGTGAATGTTTTTGAAACCACCGAAAGGTGGTTTCTTTTTTGCCATTTAAAAATTAAAAATGATTAACTTTAATTGTGGTAAATCATTGACAAATAATTGAATGGGCAATCTTTTTGAGAATAAAATAATTGAAATCATATCAGAAGGTGTAAAAATTGCTGTATCTGAACATACGGTAAATGATCAGCAAATATATCGACTGATCTTTTCCGATGATAGATTACCTCTTGTAATTACACGTATTTCCACTTTTTCTGGTAATAACTGGACAAGTGTTCCGCAGGGAAGACAGAAAGAAGCTGAATTATTTGGTAATGAAATCCTAAAACATTTAAAAAAATAATGATATGTGTTATTATAACGGACAACGTGTTTCAAGAGCTGAGTTCATTCGTTTAATGGACTTGGAAAAAGCGGTTGTGAATTATGATTTTTTAAATCAGGATCTGCACGAGGGTTTTAATTATGGAAAGATAGCGGTTCTGCGTCCTTCCGAAGACAAATGTAATTTTGAAATTGTGCAAATGGAATGGGGTTTCATCCCTTCTTATATTAAAAATCGCGATGCGGTTCAAAAGATGCGTTTTGGATACAAAGACTCCCTGGGTAAGTGGCATCAACCCTATACAACACTTAACGCTAAAGGAGAAGAGCTTCTGCTGATCGATGAAAATTCGGGCAAGGAAAAAATGTTTCGCAAAGCTGCACTTGATCGAAGATGCCTTATCCTGTCTAGTGAATTCTACGAATGGCGACACATTTATCGTCTGAACAAAAAGACAAACCAGCCTTTAAAAACAGCAGATAAATATCCTTACCATATTGGTTTAAAGGACAAAGAGTATTTTTTTATTGCAGCGATATGGCAAAACTGGATTGATAAGGAAACCGGAGAAACAATTGACTGCGTAGCCCTGGTAACAACAGAAGCAAATAGCTTAATGAGACAAATTCATAATTCAAAAAAACGTATGCCAACAATGTTGCCTGATGACCTTGCCTGGGAATGGATGATGGAAGATCTGGATGAAAAAAGAATTACTGAGCTGGCAACCTATCAGATAAATCCTACTGAAATGGTCGCTTATACGGTTGAAAAAGAATTTAAAACAACCGGTACTCCTTCAAAGGCTTTCGTTTACGATGAGATCCCTGATCTTTCTTATGAAGTCTAACAGTTAAAAATGATCGGCTAAAAAAATCCCATTACATAGAAGTTGCCGTTTTAAATATTTAAAGTTGGTCAATAAATTGGTTAGATGATGGGAATTGTCATACTAATGACTTCTTATGCACCATCAAAAACAAATAGATGTATTCCATGTTTTAAACTTTGCATGTATAGGGTTGTTATTGCCTTGTGATAGGATCAACCTAATATGTCATTTCTTTATTAATTTCTGAATTCTATAAAAAATATGAATGGAATAATTTTTCAGCATAACAAGGCCCATATCGGATGTTCTGCTAAATTTATGTTTATTCCTGAGCCTGGGCAAAGGTCAATTCCAGCAATAGCTGAATTTCAAGGTGGTGAAAAAGCATATGCCGTAATAGAAGAGGTAAATGCTCTTGAAGTTGTTTTAAGAATAGGTGAATACTTAGATGCCAAAGGACTCAAAGTTCCTGAGAAAGTATGGCGCATGAGATATGATAAAGACAATGACCAATGGCAAATTGTTGGTAGTTTTTTATCTAATGAAAATCTAAAAAACAACCGAAGAAAGAAATCAAAAATTGGAAAGATTTAATTTTTTTATTCGATTTTTTTAATCTTTGTTTTCCAACACAAACTGAAAGGTAGAACCTTTACCTTCTTCACTTTCCACACTTATAATTGAATTGTGATAATGCAATATCTCTGCGACAATATAAAGGCCGATACCAAAGCCGGAAATATTCGCAAGTTCCTTCCTTTCGACCCTAAAGAATCTTTTAAAAAGTTCTTTCTGATCTGCATTACTTATTCCGACACCTTCATCACTGACAAAAATCCTTAAAGAAGCATTACTGATTTTCTCACAGCCTAACACAATAGTTCCGCCTTCGGGGGAATATTTTATGGCATTGGTCAAAAGATTTGTTAAGACCTGACCGATTTTATCTCGGTCGGCAAGCACTTCATGAGAGGAATTACATTGAATCTTTATTATATGCTTTTCGCTGATATATCTTGCCTCCGATACGATCTCCTGCAACAAACCTAAAATTTGAAAATATTCAAAATGCATCCTGATTTTACCCTCCTCGATCTTTGCGAGGTTCAGAAAATCCTGAATCATCGAAGTCATCCGTTTCGCCTGATTTTCGATCCCGACTGACAAGTTTCTTCCTATTTCCAAATTATTATTCTTAAAACCTCTTTGCATGGCCTGAGAACTTAATAATATGGAAGTAAGCGGTGTTTTAAGCTCATGGCTCACCATTGAAACAAAATCATTTTTCCTTCTTTCTTCCTGTTTTTTTTCCGAAATATCCCTGGCTATTTTGGATATTCCCATGATTTCACCATTGGCGTTCTTAATGGGTGATATTGTCAGGGACACATCTAATAGTTTACCAGATTTTGTCAGCCTCTGCGTTTCAAAATGATTTATGGATTCCCCAGCCCTGAGTTTTTCCAAGATATAATCTTCTTCCCCCAAGCGCTCTTCAGGGATTATCTTTATGATCGGCTGACCGATCATTTCATCGGCACTGTAACCGAATATTGTTTCTGCAGAACTGTTCCAGGTACTGACAACTCCATTCAATGTTTTACTTATGATGGCATCAAAAGAAGAGTTCACTATGGCCACAAGTTTTGAATGGTACTCTTCTGAATTTTTTAGATCTGTAATATCAAGTACGCAGCCGACGACCCTGTGTAAACCTTCGCTTACTTGTTTCTGTATAATTCCCTGCACCCTGATCCAGACAGGAATAGCATTCGATTTTAAAAATCTAAAAATAATATCAAACTCACCGTTATCCCTATATTTCACATCTGAAATATGGGATTCCACCTTTTCTTTATCTTCCGGGTAAATATAATCTTTAAGCAGACCACCTGCATCAACTTCTATCGGGATTTCAAGCATCTGCCGAAGTTCATCTGAAATTTGGATATTTCCGGTAATTAAATCTAATTCCCATATACCCAAGTTAGATGCTGAAATCGCAAGCCGTAAACGTTCCGCACTTTCCGCAAGTAGATGGTGAAGTTCGTTCTTGCGTTTTTCTTCTTTGACCAGCTCGGTTACATCTCTGGTGAAACATCGCGTATGGATAAATTTTCCGTCCTCTATCAGTACATTTGAACTGATTCTGACATATTTGACATCCCCATTTTTGGACAGTAGACTGGCCGGAAAATCCTGTACCGTTTCATTATTGGAAAGTTTAACCAATAGCTCCGAAATTATATCACTATCGGCATGAAAATTCTGGATCGGAAAACCAATATATTCTTCTTTGGTATATCCCAGAAGATCGAGTTCGGCCTGGTTTGCCCAGATAATAATACCGTCCCCATTTACCCAGTGAAGGGGCATACTTCCGTTTTCGATAAAATCCGTCAGCTCTTTCACACGATATTTTAGCGATTCTAATTCGATTCTCAGATCCTCTACATTTTCAGGTTGGGCCATAGTCAATTAACTTTCGATATTTTAACTAAGTAAATTTATTAATTATACAAATATATAGCGCAATAATCATTTATTTATCCTACGTGGTATGGCTTATTTCACAACTGGTTAAATATCAGTGATGTGCGAATAAAATAACTGTGCGATATAGAATTTGTATGTATTAACAGAAGAGATTAAATAGAGGCTGGGCAAAATACCCAGCCAAACGTTACTAATAGTATTAATGGAGCGCGTTTAAATAAAACAAATACAGAAATCATTTGTTTAGGCATTTCTATAATATTTAGGTCAAAAAAACACTGCTTGCTATTCTATTTTACTGCAAATTATTTTTAATTTTAGTAAGCTTATATCGCTATAACAATTAATTTACCTCTAAACCTATATTTCGATGCAGTATAGATCTTTGGGAAAAAATGGGCCAAAAGTTTCTGCAGTATCCATTGGTACACGCAGTATGACACCAAATAGGGATATTGATTCCACGGAAAGTTCAAGAATAATTAAAGTGTTAGAAACAGCAATAGAAAAGGGCATTAATTTCATAAATACCGCTGATTTTTACAGTATGGGCTTAAATGAAATGCAGATCGGAAAAGCCATAAAAGGAAAGAGAGACAAAGTTTTTCTCAGTGTAAAAACTGGACTCAGAAGATCTCCGACAGGAGATTATCTCGGTCTTGACTGTACTCCATCTTCGATCAAGAATTTTTGCAACTATTCCCTGACCAGATTGGGTGTTGAGGTCATTGATCTCTACCAGCCCGCACGCATAGACCCCAATGTTCCGTTAGAGGATACCGTAGGAGCAATTGCAGACCTTATTAAAGAAGGAAAAGTCCGATACCTTGGTATGTCAGAGGTAAATGCCCGGCAGCTTAAGATTGCGAATGAAATATATCCGGTTTCCGCACTTGAAATTGAATATTCACTGGCTACCAGATTCATTGAGCATGAAATTTTACCTATGGCAAGGTCTTTGGAAATTTCAGTGATACCCTATTCAGTTCTCTATTATGGTCTCCTTACAGGCGATATTAATGGCCCGTTTTCTAAATCTGATTACAGAAGCACCCTGCCTAGATTCAACAGCGAAAATCTTACGGCAAATCTGGAAATCATTGACTTTCTAAAAGACTTTAGTGCCCAAAAAGGATATAGCCCCAGCCAGATAGCAGTTGCATGGTTGCTCAATCAGGGAAATGATATTATACCTATCATCGGAATGGGATGTCCTGAGAGAGTGTCGGATAACCTGAAAGCACTTGAAATAAAATTTACCAATGAAGAGCTTCTGTTTTTGGACAGCACTTTTTCAATGGGTGCTATTAAAGGCGACCGTTATCCTGAAACACTTAAATCAATAATTCCGTCCTAATTTATTAGCCTAGAGAAATGGTTATTTAATTTTTTCTTTTTCAAACGGAATATCAGAATTAAATTTTATTTTAGTGTTATCTTCCTCCTTAGAAGATGATCAAATATAGCTAAGCACCGAATTCTCTCTCGGTGCTTTCTTTTTCAAGTCAAAAAGTATATCAGTAGAGCAGTTTTGGGTTGTCATTATTATCCCCAACTAAAATATAAATGAAAATGGTTAATATTCCGAATATTTTTTGTCTACTTTCCATATATTTTCTTCCAGTTTTTTAAGGAACCAGGATTTTTTACTCATTTTGGTTCCAGAAGCTGTAACATATTCGTAGACATTCAGGATCAGTTCTTTGTCATTCAGAACTTCCATATCACCTTTTGCTATGATTCCATCAGTAAATTCAATATCTATTTCAAGATATGCGCTGCGGGAAGAGACAGGAAACAATATTTTTCCTATTGAACCAGCATAAAGATGGCTATTGTCAAACATTATCTTTTTCATAATTACGACAGTTTGGACAGATTTAAATTCAATGAAGTAACACCACCTAACCTTACTTTTAAAATGATAATTACTCCTAATGGAACTTTACATACAATTTACGGTTTCTAATTCAGATATCGTTTCAAATTGCCGTATAAAAAGCTAAAGTTATTTCAAATTTTGGGTTTAACATGAAAACGATCTTCTCTAAAAATATAAATAGTTGTCCAATAATAACGAAAGCTATCCTGTTTTGGGATAGCTTTCTATTTTTTCCTCTCGGTTCGATCAACAAATCCTGTCTAATGATGCTTTTATTACAATTACAGGAATTTTTGCAACCACAGACTGAATAAGATCAGAATATTCAGAACAAAAAGACAATTAACAGTTATATAAATTGAACGTTTGCTGAATTTTTTTAAAAAGAAAATGGACAAAACCGGTATTATCAAGGTGATAGAGTAGATGATTGATACTATTTGATTTACCATTTTAAATGTCGTAACCGTCATGCCCAACTTTTCTGATATTTCAGAAATTCTTTCGGGGTATGCGTCTGAATAAAAACCGCTGCCGGTTACCATATG
>NZ_JBBCQL010000100.1:0-15267 GCF_037149975.1 Chryseobacterium sp. VD8
AATGAGCGACATAAACTCCTCCGTTGAAATTCAGTTTTTCAAGAGGGAAACCTTCAAATGCTTTTAATAAATCTTCTCTGGAATTTGTGGTATCAATTTCGATAATCAGTCCGTCATTTTCTTCATTTACCAATTCAGAATTGTCTTTGTACTGTCCGTTTTTCAGGAAAATAACTTTATCTGATATTTTCTCTACCTCGTAAAGCTGCTGTGAACTCAAAATCAACGCAATAGGATTATTAACTGAATTTGCAATCGATTTTAAATCTTCCAGAATAACCTGCTGTGCCAAAACGTCCAGATTGGCAAGAGGTTCATCCAGTAATAAAATTTCAGGTTTTCTTAGCAGTGTTCTGGCTAATTCAAAACGCATTTTGTATCCGGAAGAAAGTTCGCTCCACTTCAGATGTTTGTAATTCCAAAGTCCGAGACGGGCAATCATCATTAGAGTTCGTGTTTCATTTTCTTCAGGTTTCACACTGTAATTTGACAGTACAAATTTCAGGTTGTCTTTTAAACTTCCGTACCATTTTGCAGTTCTCTGCGGAATATAAACCAGCTTTGTACGGAGATCGTATTCATTTTCTGGTTCTTCGTTGAAAGAATAATTCAGATCACCTTCATTAAAAGAAATTTCCTTAGCAAGAATGCGCAGTAAAGTTGTTTTTCCGTTTCCGTTTTCGCCTACTAAGCCATAAACCTGTCCTTTATTCATTTCCACAGAAACAGGACCCAGCGAAAAGCGGTTGCTTCCGTAGGATTTTAAAATATTTCTGGCTCTCAGTACAGATTTTTCCAGCGATTGTTCTTTTACCGGAATTTTTTCTATTTTCTGAAGAAGATTTTTTGATTTTTCGATGAGTTCATCCGTGTACGAAGGGAACTGTTCTTTCCAGTCAGTTAATGCGACTGCTTCTTTGTAGATCTCCATATTCTGAGTATCCATCGCACAGTCCAGTAATTTTCTAAATCCTAAAACAGTATCTTTATTGTCGAAAAAATGATAGACTTCGGCTACTCTTTGCTGATGTTTCGTCATTTGGTTTCAGAGTTATTAATTTTCAGGTTTTAAAGATATAAAATTTCTTTTCCCCACAATTCTTTTGACTCGAATAAAAACTAATTTATTTTCCTATCACCTTTACCATAGGAAATCTTTCATAAAAAGAAAAATTTACCGGCATTCCTTTAACTTTCTCTCTACAAGCCCATGCTTTTTCTCGCTCCAGCGATAGCAGTGTTGTCCCAGTATAATCATATTGTTATCCAACACTTTATATTCCGCGGTTGTCACCACTGTACCGGCACAGCATTCATTCCTTTCGTAAATTCTTTTTTTAGCCTGATCAAATTCCAAAGAAATTCCGCTAAAGCCGCTTTCAAAATATTGCCGGGATCTTTTATCGTATAAGAAGTAAATACTGGAAGTGTTGGGACCGGCATAACTGCTTTCAAAAACTGAAAAATCCATAATTCCATCAAAATTATAATCATTTACAGCAATACTATTCAATCCCCAAGGTTGGCATTCTACATTAAGAATCTGCAACACTTTATCAGTTTTTTTCTCAATAATCTTCACTGCGGAAACTTTCGGGTAATATTCATCTTTCTTTTTGGTAAGTACAATTTTAAAATAATTATTTCCCAGAGAAACAGGCTGCAGCAGTTCTCTTCCAGACCATTCGATATTTTCACCGACATCAAAAGCATATTGTTTGGTAAGGCTGACTTTGAGTTCGGTATTGCTTTTTGTATTTTTCCATGTTCCTTCGAGGTTATCTTTGGATTTAGAAAAATTATTGAGTGTTAAAACAGCTGTCGTAATATCTTTTTTTGAATTTTTCTTTTCCTGAAAGATAAGATGTCCGTTGTTTATTTTGCCATTGTCCAGACTTATCGGTTCATCGAAATTAGTGTAAGAATATGTAGCATCAGCCAATTTCCCATAAGGATAAATCACCATTTCAACAGGATAATTGCCGATAAAGCCGGTGTATACAGTTTGTGCATTTATACTGAAAATCAAAAAGAAAAATAGAATGGGAAAGATTTTTTTGTGCATTTTTAAATTTACAGGTTTTGTTCTAAATGTACAGAATTTTTACAATTCTGAAAGATACTCCGGAAAAAATTCCGGAAAGGGTTCCACGTTACATTGAAAGGATTTTAGACGATGAAAGAAATGGATTTAAATTTTCCGAAGAGCAAAAGAAAATAAGGCAGAGATCTTATGAAGAAAACACTGAAATTAAAACTTTTCTTAATGAAATGAATTCTAAATATTATAATTATAGTGAATAATAAACAGAGCAGATAATTTTTCTTTCAAAATCTTAAAATTCTATTGATTCAAATCTTTCTCCAACTTTTCCATATACTGCGACCATGCACCGGAACACCCGCCAAAACATTCAAATTGCGGGATCAAGCCTTCATGCGTGAAAATAATTTTTGTTTTATCGGCTTCTTTGAAAATCTCAAAACAAATTTTTGTTCCTGTCCATTCGTCCATTTTGTTTACAAATGTGAGTTTGCTTTCGATCACTTCCCAAACAATATTTTCGTAAGGAGTTACTTCTACAAGCCGTTGAACGGTGTGATGAACTCCATCTCCGGCATCAAAAATAAATTCATCATTCCTATTTTCAGATTTTCCGGTAATGATTTCATTATGCAGATCAATCCACCAGTTTCGGGGATTGATTAAAGTATTAAAAACTTCTTCAGGGGATTTTGAAGTGGTGAAAGTGTAAGAGAAATTTTGTACTGACATCGTTTTGTGTTTTTATGAATTTTCAAAATCATATACTTTTCTCAAAGTATTTTTATCTGCAATCATATTGAAAGTAATATTTCCGTTAAATTCATGATAACCAAAAATATAGCTTTTTGATTTATCAATAACTTTAATTCCGTTAAATTTTTCTATTTTTTCAGAATTTTGCAATTCGGCAAAACCAAATGTAGTGATAAAATCACTCAATTTTTCGGCTTTTATGGAGACTGATTTTGCAAAGGGATCTGAAAGATATTTCTTATTAAAATCCACATCAACAGATGAAGTCTGAGGAAAATGACCGCCTGTTTCGGTATAAAAGAATTTGAGCTTCCCACATTTTTTACATTTCCACAAATCGGCTCCGTTCATCGGATAAGAGCCTAAAAAAATTTCTGAATCATCTGAAGATTTAAATTCCAGATAGCTTAAATATCCAAATTTACCATCGTAAATTTTAAAAATCTTTTCATAATCCATTAAAATATTGTGATTGCAGTCAATATCTTTAATCGGATAATCAGCAAAAAATTCATTAATATTTTCCAGAGTTAACATATATGCAATTTAATATTGATATTCCTAAACTTAGAAACATTAATTACAATAAGTTTCCATATAGGTATTTTTCTCGCCCAGTTTTTTCATTCTCAAATAATCTTTACAGGCACCTTCAGTGTCGTGTAATTCTAATTCTAAAGACATTCTATTGGAAATTGCCTGTATATGTTTCGGATCCTTATTAATTACAATCGTAAAATCGTCAATAGCATCTTTGTATTTTTTCAATAAAGCTTTTGCCTGTCCTCTTATATTGTAACCTCTTATATCCTGTGGATTTAATACTACAGATTTGTCAGCATCTTCCATTGCTTCTATATTATTGCCAACATTTATGTTAACGATAGCTCTGTTGATATATCCATCTGCATTGTTTGGATCAAGTGTAAGTGCCTTGTCAAAATCATGTAATGCTTCTTCATATTTCTTTAAATCACCATTACAATATCCTCTGAATAAATAAGACTGCGCAAAATCGGCATTCATTTCTATACTTTTACTGAAATCATTCCATGCATTTTGGATATCTTTTGAATAATATTCTGCAACACCACGATTATAAAATACTTCAAAATCATTCGGATTCAACTTAATTGATGCTGAGTAATCGGCTATCGCTCCTTTATAATCCTTGAGATTGGCTTTAGAAGCACCACGATGATGAAAAACTACACTGCTGTTCGGATTAATGCTTATTGCTTTATCATAATTCTTTATGGCTTCTGCATACTGTTTCTGCTTTACAAGATCTCTTCCTTTTTCCGCATAATAAGTAGCTGTTTTGCTTTGAGAAAATATAAAATGACAGAATGATGCAAGGAATATTATAAGGCTTTTTTTAATCATGGTTTACTTTATAGGACCGTGTTATGGTTTTTAAAAAATCTAATGTACGGAATTATTAAATTATTATTGATTTAATTTTGCTTCAAAAAATTCTGAAAAATCTCTATAAAAAAGCGGAAGAAAAAATCTCCCGCTTTTACTTTATTTAATTCGAAAACCATGTAAAAACAAAACCTCACAGGTTTTAAAAAACTGTGAGGTTTGATTTATGGTAAATCATTAAAATTTCCGAAAACTACATTGTCTCCATTTTGAAACTCATGCTTTCGATAACTTTCAGGATGGCTTCTACTGTATCCATGGATGTTAAACAAGGTACGCCGTTTTCCACGCTCATTCTTCTGATCTGGAAACCATCTCTTTCCGACTGTTTTCCTTTCGTCATCGTGTTCACAACATACTGCACTTTTCCTTTCTGGATCAGGTCGATCAGGTTGACACTCTCCTCCCCGATTTTATATCCGATTTTGCATGGAATTCCTTTTTCTTCGAAGAATTTTGCCGTTCCTTCCGTTGCCCAGATTCTGAAACCAACTTCGTGGAATCTTGCCGCGAGATCAGCCGCTTCCTGCTTGTGTTTATCTGCAACCGTGAACAAAATTGACCCATGCATCGGAACTTTTCTTCCTGCCGCAACCAATCCTTTGTATAAAGCTTTCTCCAAAGTGGTGTCTTTCCCCATAACCTCTCCTGTAGACTTCATTTCTGGTCCTAGAGAGATATCTACTTTTGTTAATTTTGAGAAAGAAAACACCGGAACTTTTACGAAAACCCCTTCTTTGTTTGGAACCAGTCCGCTTTCGTAGCCTAAATCTTTCAGTTTTTGTCTCAAAATTGCTTTTGTAGCCAGATTTGCCATCGGAACATCGGTAATTTTAGATAAGAAAGGTACGGTTCTAGATGATCTTGGGTTTACTTCGATCACATATACATTTCCTTCGAAAAGAACGTACTGGATATTCATTAATCCGATCACATTTAATCCTTTCGCCAATCTTTTCGTGTAATCAACCAAAGTTTCGATTTCGCTTGGTGAAATATTTTGTGGAGGATACACTGCAATTGAATCTCCGGAGTGAACTCCCGCTCTTTCGATGTGCTCCATAATTCCCGGAATGATTACTGTTTCACCGTCGCAGATGGCATCGATCTCCACTTCTTTTCCAACCATGTACTTGTCAACCAAAACAGGATGTTCAGGGCTCGCTTCCACTGCATTTTCCATGTAGTGCGCCAGTTCTGTTTCCGTGTACACGATTTCCATTGCTCTTCCTCCCAAAACGTAGCTCGGACGAACCAACACCGGATAACCGATCTCGTTGGCAATTTTTATCGCTTCTTCTTTTGAAACCGATGTTTTTCCTAAAGGCTGTGGAATCTGCATTTCCTGAAGCGCTTTTTCGAATTTATCTCTGTTTTCTGCTCTGTCCAGATCTTCCAGGGAAGTTCCCAAAATCTCAACTCCATGAGCGGCTAATTTATCTGCTAAGTTGATCGCTGTCTGTCCTCCGAACTGTACCACAACGCCTTTTGGTTTTTCCAGCTCGATGATGTTCATTACATCTTCTTCCGTTAAAGGTTCGAAGTAAAGTTTATCTGAAATCGAGAAATCCGTGGAAACGGTTTCAGGATTATTGTTGATGATAATCGCTTCGTAACCCATTTCTTTGATTGCCCAAACTGAGTGCACCGTTGCGTAATCAAACTCAACTCCCTGTCCGATTCTGATGGGTCCTGAACCAAGAACGATGATTTTTTCTTTGTCTGAAACTACAGATTCGTTTTCTTCTTCGTACGTTCCGTAGAAATAAGGTGTTTCAGATTCGAATTCCGCAGCGCAGGTATCTACCATTTTATACACCGGCATTACTCCGTTTTCTTTTCTGAAATTGAACACTTCACGCTCTGTTACGTTCCACAGAACCGCAATATTTATATCTGCAAAACCTAGTTTTTTAGCTTCCTGTAAAATTTCTTTGCTGAATTTATTTTCTGCGATTGTTTTTTCGAAATCAATCAGCTTTTTGATTTTCCAAATGAAGAATTTATCAATTTTGCTCCATTCTACGATCTGTTCCCAGTCATACCCTCTTCTTAAAGCATCTCCGATGATGAATAATCTTTCGTCATCACAAACTCTGATTCTTCTTTCAATTTCTTCAGCCGTTAAAGCTGCTGCCTGCTTGGTTTTTAAACCAATATGTTTAATTCCGGTTTCCAGAGAACGGATGGCTTTCTGTAAAGATTCTTCGAAATTTCTTCCGATTGCCATTACTTCACCCGTAGCCTTCATCTGGGTTGATAATCTTCTGTCCGCTGTTTCGAATTTATCGAAAGGGAATCTTGGAAATTTTGTTACCACATAGTCTAAAGCCGGTTCGAAACAAGCGTAAGTCTTTCCTGTTACCGGATTCATGATTTCGTCCAGTGTTAATCCTACCGCGATTTTTGCAGCGATTTTTGCGATCGGATATCCTGTTGCTTTTGATGCTAAAGCGGATGATCTCGAAACTCTCGGGTTTACTTCGATGATATAATAATTGAATGAATGCGGATCTAAAGCCAACTGCACGTTACATCCTCCTTCAATTCCTAATGCTCTGATGATTTTCAGTGAAGCGTTTCTCAACAACTGATATTCTCTGTCTGAAAGTGTCTGAGAAGGCGCCACAACGATTGAATCTCCTGTGTGAACTCCAACCGGATCTATATTTTCCATGTTACAAACCACAATGGCGTTGTCGTTTGCATCACGCATTACTTCGTATTCTATTTCTTTGAAACCTGCGATTGATTTTTCAATCAGACATTGTGTTACAGGGCTGTGTTTTAATCCCAGTTCAGCAATTTCTTTCAGTTCCGTTTCGTTGGAAGCGATACCTCCTCCTGTTCCACCCATTGTGAAAGCCGGACGAACAATAACAGGATACCCGATTCTGTCGGCAAAATTTAATGCTCCTTCCACCGTGTTTACAATATCAGATTCCGGAACAGGTTCATTTAATTCTCTCATCAGTTCACGGAAAAGATCTCTGTCTTCCGCTCTGTTGATGGCTGAAAGTTTTGTTCCCAACACCTCAACTTTGCATTCTTCCAAAATTCCTGATTTTTCCAGTTCTACCGCCATATTCAGTCCGGTTTGTCCTCCAAGCGTTGGTAAAAGCGCATCGGGACGTTCTTTTCTGATGATGTGACTTACAAACTGAAGTGAAATCGGCTCGATGTAGACTTTGTCTGCGATTTCAACATCCGTCATAATGGTTGCAGGGTTTGAATTGATCAAAATTACCTTGTAGCCTTCTTCTTTTAAAGATAAGCACGCCTGCGTTCCTGCGTAATCAAATTCCGCCGCCTGACCGATAATGATGGGACCTGAACCGATTACTAAAATTGTTTTTATGTCGTTTCTTTTCATTTTACTTCTTTTTTATTATTCCATGGGGTCACCCTCGGCTAATGTTATTGAACCATTTCATGGTTCTGTTCTTGGTTTCACCATTTTCATGGGTTTTCACTGTTTTCCATAGGTTGCACCTACGGCTATTCATATTGAATCCTTCGGATTCTTTAATTTTGCGGCGAATTGCACGCAGCCCGACTTGAGCGGAAATCCTTTTTTGCCATCCTGATTGTTCTGTTTTTGACCGAAAAGTTCTGCAAAAAAGATTGGGAGTCCTTCGACTTAGCTCAGGATAAACTTGAGGCGGATTAAGCTGCCCAAATTAATCTTCTACTTTTTGAAATCCTCCATTAACTGGATAAATTCGTCGAACAAATAATTCGCATCTTCTGGACCGGGGCTTGCTTCAGGGTGATACTGAACGGAGAAACAAGGGTGAATTTTGTGTTTCAGACCTTCGTTTGTTCTGTCGTTCAGGGCGATATGTGTTTCTATTAAATCTGTATTTTTCAAACTTTCCTGATCTACGGCGTAACCGTGGTTTTGGGAAGTGATCGCCACTTTGTTTTTCTCTACATCTAAAACCGGATGGTTTCCACCTCTGTGTCCGAATTTCAACTTGAACGTTTTTGCTCCACAAGCCAAACCAATTAATTGGTGTCCTAAACAGATTCCGAAGATCGGAACTTTTCCTAAAATTCCTCTGATCATTTCTAAAGCCTGTTGGTTATCTTCAGGATCACCGGGACCGTTGGATAACATAACTCCGTCCGGATTCATTAGTAAGATTTCTTCTGAGGTTACATCCTGAGAAACGACTGTGATATCGCAGTTTCTTTGAGACAATTCTCTGATAATTCCTAATTTGGAACCAAAATCTACCAATACTACTTTTAAGCCTCTTCCCGGATTTGCATAAGGTGTTTTTGTGGAAACCTGCTCCACCTGATTCGTTGGGAAGCTGGTTGATTTTAATTCTGAAACTTCTGTGCTTTCATCGGCATCAGCGTTTACAATTTTTCCTTTCACAACTCCATGGTTACGAAGAATTCTTGTGAGTCTTCTGGTATCGATTCCTGAAATTCCGGAAAGGTTTTTCTTTTTAAATAGTTCATCTAAAGTAATCTGAGTACGGAAATTGGATGGCAGATCACAAAGCTCTTTTACAATAAGTCCTTTAATTGCCGGTTCAATACTCTCATAGTCATCTCTATTAATTCCATAGTTTCCGATAAGCGGATAGGTCATGCAAACAATCTGACCGCAGTAAGACGGATCAGAGATCAATTCCTGATACCCTGTCATTCCGGTATTGAAAACCACCTCTCCTGCCGTTTCCAATTCTGCTCCGAAACCTTCTCCGTGAAACACTTCACCGGACTCCAGTATTAACTTTTTCTTCATTTTCTTTATTTAGATTTTCTTTTTTATTAACAGGTCGCCTCTACGAGGCTTTGATAATCTTTATCTTTTTTGTTTCCAAGGGTTTAATCCATGGCTATTAACAGATCGCCCTTTCAGGGCTTTGGTTATCATCTTTTTTCTTTTCCATGGGTTTCACCCACGGCTATTGTGGTTTGACCCTTTCGGGTCGGCTTACTACTTGATTCTTTTTACTGTTACCTTGGCTCTTTTACCTTGGTTCTTATTTAAAAGTATATCCTTGGTTTTCCAAGGCTTCTTTTAAAATTGCCATTCTTGCGAAAACACCGTTCTGCATTTGTTTGAAAACTCTTGAGCGTTCGCATTCTACCAAATCATCATCAATTTCCACTCCTCTGTTAATGGGTGCAGGATGCATGATGATGGCTTCTTTTTTCATGGCTTTTTCTCTATCTTTGGTTAAACCATATTTTTTGTGGTATTCTGAAGCGGAGAAGCTCATTTTAGCATCGTGCCTTTCGTGCTGGATTCTTAGTAGCATCAGAACATCTACGTCATGGATCATTTCATCAATATTCAGATAGGTTCCGTTGATTAAGGCTCCTTCATCAAACCACTGTTCCGGTCCTGAGAAATATACTTTTGCGCCTAACCTTCTTAATGCTTCGGCATTGGAATTGGCAACTCTGCTGTGTTTTACGTCTCCAACGATTCCTACTTTTAATCCTTCAAATTTTCCGAATTCCTGATAGATCGTCATTAAATCCAGCATACATTGTGAAGGGTGGTTTCCTGTTCCGTCTCCTCCGTTAATCACCGGAATTTTTATATTTTTCAGTTCATCGAAATACCGGTCTTTCTTATCTCTGATTACAACAAGATTTACCCCTAAACTTTCGATGGTTTTTACCGTATCATAAAGACTCTCTCCTTTGTTTACGGAACTGTGGGAAGCATCGAAAGGAACGACCTGCAATCCTAATTTTCTTTCAGCAATATCAAAACTTGTTTTCGTTCTTGTACTGTCTTCGAAGAAAAGATTGGAACAGAAAACCTCTCCTTCAATTTTGGCAGTTTTCCCGTTCGCAAAAGCCAATGCTTCTGTTACTATACTGTTGATTCTCTCGTTGCTTAGTTCTGTAATCGTAAACATATTGTCTTTAAATTTTTTACAAAAAAAAAGCGAAGAAAATATCTTCGCTTAAAATAAATAAATATCGTAAAGGGCGTCTACGCCCGGTAATTCTAATGATATAAATACTGTGTTATTCATTAGGTGCAAAGATATAACAATTCTGTAAACTGACAAAATGAAAATTAAATTTGTAGAGAAATCCGTTACTTGTCAGCATCTAAAAACAATAAATAGTAATGTTAAAATACCTTTACAAAGCGGATTGGCATGGTTTTCACCGTTCACTGTCAAGCATTTATTTTCGGAAGCAATTGTTTATTTTTTAGGGTTGATTTTCGATATACTGTATCATCCGCGGAAATTATTTAGCCAGCCTTATGCCTGTAAACTGCCACTGAAGCGGAGCCGGAAAGAAATTTCTGTATGTTTTCCGGCTGTGTTCTTTCGGTGTTGCCAATGAAGCACCTCTCAAAACCATCTGATTGACCATAAATTTTCCGTTATATTCTCCTACTGCTCCTTCTTCTTTTGCAAAGCCGGGATACGGAAGATAAGCACTTCCTGTCCATTCCCAACGTTTTCCCCAGTCAAATTTTCCGGAAGCGATTTCCCATTCCGATTCGGTAGGCAAGCGCATCCCTTTCCAAGAGGCAAAAGCAGAAGCTTCAAAAAAGTTGATGTGACAAACAGCTTCGTCGTGAATGATCTCTTTTAAACCGTTCAACGTGTAATGCATCCATTGATCTTCTATGAAATGCCAGTATAAGGGAGATTTAGAATTATTTTGTTTTACCCAGTCCCAGCCTTCCGCATGCCAGTGTCTGAAATCTTCATATCCTCCGTCATTCATAAATTCAAGATATTCTGAGTTGGTTACCAATCGGTTTGAGATTTGGAAATCATTCAGATATACTTTATGTCTGTTTAATTCATTATCAAAACAAAATCCTTCTCCTTCAAAACCTATTTCATAAATTCCTTCCTTAAAATAAAGCATTTCAAAATTTTCGGGTTCTGATTTTTCCAAAGGAAAATTTTCGTTGTAAGCGGGAAATAACGGATTGTGTCCGAGAATATATTTGATATCGGTTAATAACAATTCCTGATGCTGCTGTTCGTGGTTTAGACCTAATTCAAAAAGTTTTTGAAGATCATCGGATAAGTCGTTATCTAAAACAAAAGTTTCCATTTGTTCATCGACATATTTCCGGTACTGAAAAATATCGGCAACAGAAGGCCGGCTCAAATTTCCTCTGTCTGTACGGATTACTCTTACCCCAATGGTTTCGTAATAACTGTTGAAAACGAAATTGTATTGTGAATTAAAAACCTGATAACCATCAAGATTCGGGATCAAAATAAAAGTCTCGAAAAACCATGTCGTATGTCCTAAATGCCATTTCGGAGGACTTACATCTACAACAGGCTGAACTACAAAATCTTCTGTTTCAAGCGGTTCGCATATTTCAACGGATCGCTCTCTGATTCTGCGGTAATTCTCAAGCAATTGCTTTTCTTTGAATAGTGTATTTTGTTCAATCATCGTTTTAGTTTTTAGTTCATATTAAACTTTCCAGATTGCATCTACAAACCATCCTCTGGTATCAGAAATTTGTTTCAATGGTTTAAATCCGGTCTTCCTTGCCATTATATCTATTTCCTTTTCTGAGTATTTTTGGGAAATTTCCATATACACCGCTTCATTTGCTTTAAAACTGATTTCCTGATCATCAATATGTACCTTCTGATCTTCAAGACTAATCAGATAACTTCTGCATGCTCCCGAAAGCGGATCATAGGTCTGATAATGACTAAACTTATCTATATTAAAATCTGCTTCCAATTCTTCATTGATTCTGGTTAAAAGATTGAGATTAAAAGATGAAGTTATCCCCGCTTTATCATTATAGGCAGCAAGAATGGTGTGGGGATTTTTCTTCAGATCAAAGCCAATAAGAAGAATATCATTTGGATTGAGTTTCGATTTTAATGCATTACAGAATTCATAGGCTTCTTCAATTTCCATATTTCCAATATTTCCACCTAAGAAAAGAATGACTTTTCTGCGGGAAGAAATTTCGTTGGCTTTATCGAGCATTTCAAAGTATTCTCCATTAAGACCTGTCATTTTAAGCTCCGGAATTTTTGAAGTAAGATTTTCCTCCAAAATTGAAATAATATTTGCGGAAATATCAATCGGCATATAGGTAAAATCTGCGTTTTGCTCTACAAGATATTCAAGCAGATACGAGGATTTTGTAGCATCTCCGGCTCCGAGTTCCACCAGATCAAAAGGCTCATCGAATGCTCGGATTGCTTTTGCAATTTCATTCTTTTTTCTTGTAAAAATTTCGAGTTCGCAATCGGTGAGATAATATTCCGGCATATTCATGATCTGCTGAAAAAGCTCATCTCCTTTTTTATCGTAGAGATATTTGGATAATAAATGTTTGGGCTCCTCACTCAGTCCGTTTAAAATTTCATTTTTAAATTTATGATGGGTATCGTAATCAGCCAATGAAGATGTTGCCGTAGTCGTATTTCGGTTCATATTAATCTGGATTTCGTATGCAGATTACAGCAATTAGTCTGCCATTGAACAAAACAGATGTTAATATTCCGGCTGTATATCAAAAGGTTTTGGGTTTATAAAACAAAATTTTAGTTTTAATTTTTATAAAATTGTATATTTACCATTCAAAATCGACTATATGGATTTAAAAGACAGGATGATTCTCAGTATTATTCAGGAAGATTCTACGCTTTCTGTGAAAGAAATTTCAGAAAAAATTGGTCTTACCTTTACTCCAACGTATGAACGCATTAAGCAACTGGAGAAAAACGGAATTATTGAGAAATATGTAGGTCTTTTGAACCGCGAAAAACTGGGCTTAAATATTGTCGTTTACTGCAATGTCCGTTTAAAAGAACAGTCTAAAAAAGTTCTGGAAACTTTTGAAAAAAATATCATGCAGCATGATGAAGTTCAGGAAATTATCAGTCTTTCCGGTGAATACGACTATATGCTGAAGATTATCGCTAAAGACATTAATTCTTATAATGATTTTACGGTGAATGTGATCTCAAACATTCCTAATATCGGTCAATATCACAGTTCTATTGTATTGCACGAGGTGAAAAAGTCTACGAAGTTTAAGATTGATCTGGGTTAAAATGAACCATTAAGATTTTAATTAAGAAATTAAGCTAATTTAAGATTTTGAAGCGAATTATATCAAAAATCCTATATCTCTTAATTTTTTTAACTCCTTAAATGAATCTTAATGGTTTAAAATAATTAACCCAATAATTTATTTTTCAGTTTATTAAACTGATATTCTATTTTATCCAGACACAAATTCCCTATACTTCCCTGATGCGTATGGTTTAAATTTCCAATTTCAAAATCGAACGCATTATTTTCAATCTCCTGTCCTACTTTTACATAGGCATCACGGAATGAACTCCCGTTTTTTACTTCTTCATTAATTTTCTCTACACTGAAGAGATATTTGTATTTTTCATCTTCCAAAATCCCGTCTTTCACCTGAATGTTAGGCAACGTATAATTTAAAATTTCCAGACATTCTTTTAAGGAATCAATCGCGGGGAAAAGGATTTCTTTTGTAAGCTGCATATCTCTGTGATAGCCTGAAGGAAGGTTATTCGTCAGTAAAATAAATTCATTCGGTAACGACTGTATTCTGTTGCAGCGCGCACGAACCAGCTCAAAAATATCCGGATTTTTCTTGTGTGGCATGATGCTGCTTCCTGTTGTGAATTCCTTCGGAAAGTTGATGAAATCGAAATTCTGGCTTAAATACAGACAAACATCGTAAGAGAATTTTCCTAATGTTCCCGCCAAAGTCGCCATTGCCATCGACAGCATTTTTTCAGACTTTCCACGCGTCATCTGGGCATACACGGAATTGTAATTCATCGACTGGAAACCTAAATTGTAGGTCGTACTTTCACGGTCAATCGGGAACGATGAACCGTAACCTGCCGCAGAACCCAATGGGTTTTTATTGATGATATTTTTAACTGAAAACAACATTTCAACATCATCCAACAACGCTTCTGCATAAGCTCCAAACCACAATCCAAACGACGAAGGCATCGCAATCTGCAAATGGGTATATCCCGGAAGCAAAACATTTTTATGCTGTTCCGCCAATTTAATTAATATCTGAAAGAATTCGTCTGTTAATGTGGTAATTTCACGGATTTCGTCTAATAAATACAATTTAATATCCAGTAAAACCTGATCGTTTCTGGAACGCGCCGTGTGAATTTTCTTTCCGGTATCGCCTAATTTTTCAATTAAAATTGATTCAATCTGGGAATGAATATCTTCCGCATTTTTATCGATTCCAAAGATTCTGTTTTCAATATCTTCTAAGATTTCCTTTAAAACAATCAACATTTGCTCTGATTCTTCAACAGAAATAATTCCCACTTCTGCCAACATTTTGCAGTGCGCCATTGAACCTTTGACATCGTATTTTGCCAAACGTTCGTCAAAATCAAGATCTTTCCCGACTGTGAATGTATTGACTAATATATTGGTGGCGTTATTGTCTTTTTGCCATATTTTTTTCATAAAATTTCTTTTTTGATGGAAGATATGGAAGTTGGGTGACGGATGTTTACAACCAACTGTTTTATCTTCCTTTATTAATTGATTTTGTCATTCCGACGAAGAAGAAATCTCTTTTAAAAACACTAAAGATTCTTCTGCATATTTCGTAGCTTTGAGAATAATAAAACTTTTTTTTTATAATTTTTCTTTTGTCTTGAAACAAAAGAAACAAAAATTCAAGACTGGAAACTCCGGCTAAAAATTATTTCTGTTCTCTAAAAATTCTAGACTTGCGCGAATTCAAAATTTGTTCTTCGGTTCAATATTTATCTCGCGCTTCGAACAGTAGAATTTTCTTAACGTTCACAGAATTAATTTTCTTAACGCCTCCGATTCCTAAGTCGTTACTTACAAGCCTCCCATCATTCATCCCTCTCCCAGCTTCCTACTTCCTACTTCCTACTTCCAGCTTATAAAACTTTCTCCAAAATATCAATATAAATCTCAATTCCTTCTGCAATTTCTTCAATGAAAATAAATTCATCTGCGGTGTGAGAGCGCCTGCTGTCTCCGGGTCCCAA
>NZ_JBBCQL010000101.1:0-15201 GCF_037149975.1 Chryseobacterium sp. VD8
ATCCATTAGTAAAGTTTTCCTTTGAAGTAGACTGGGGCGGAACGAACATCGGTTTTCAGGAAGTTTCGGGATTAAGCATCGAGCGCGATATCATTGAATACAGACAGGGAGCAAGTCCGGATTTCAGTAAGATCAAAATGCCGGGAATGGCAAAATTCGGAAACATCACTTTAAAAAGAGGAACTTTCAAAGGCGATAACGATTATTTCGAATGGCTGCAGACGGTTCAGATGAACACGGTAGAAAGAAGATCTATTACGATTTCTCTTTTAGACGAGAACGGCGCACCTGCGGTAACATGGAAAGTGAAAAATGCCTTCCCATTGAAATTACAGTCAACCGATCTGAAAGCTGAAGGTAATGAAGTGGCAATTGAAACTTTGGAGATTGCGCACGAAGGTTTAACTATTGAACATAACTAATCATGGCTCTTTTATATCCTCCAACCAGTTTCTCTTTTATTGTTAACGGGATTTCGACAACAGAGGGTATTGACTCCAGATTTCAGTCTATATCTGGTTTATCTACAGAAATTCAGGTCGAAGAATATGCCGAAGGAGGCGAAAACAGATTTCTTCATCAGCTTCCTCTAAGACCGAAATATGAAAATTTAGTTCTTAAGCGTGGCTTGATTGTAAGTTCAGGATTAATAAGCTGGTGCAGAAATGCAATGGAAAACTTCGAGTTTGAACCCAGAGATCTTGTCATTACACTTTCAGGAGGACTTCAGTCTACAGCACCTTTAATGGTCTGGAATGTAGTGGGAGCCTATCCGGTAAAATGGAACGTTTCAGAATTCAACGCAGAAGAAAGCAGGCTTGCTATTGAAACAATAGAGCTGAAATACAGATATTTCAAAATACCCTCATCGTTAGCAAGTTTAGGCTTGTAATTTCTAAATTAAATCTAAGCACTTACCGTGTGTTAGTTTTCGGATAACATTCAGCAAAAATTTTAAAATAAAAAAATAAAGGATTGGTCTATAACAGGACTGAACACACGCTTTATGTGCTTAGATTTTTTTAAATAAATACGTTAAATAATTGGTTTTAAGTTTTTTACGTATTAATAATTAATTAAAAAATAAACGAAATGCCAATAGAAATAAAAGAGCTTCACATTAAAATAAATGTGGACGAAAAAGCAGCCGCAACGACAACTACTCAATCAGTAGATGAAGCTAAAATTATGCGAGCAGTGAGTGAAAGCATAGAGCAGATAGTAAATATTGAACAACGTAAAAAAGAAAGATGATGGATAAATTAAAAATAGTCAGTTATAAAGACTCAAGTTATAAAGGTGAAGGAAGTAAGCCTTTTTATATTTTAATTAACCCGACTGGTTATTCTTTCACTCGTAAAAATCAGTTGAATCCAGATTCAGCAATAGGTACAAGCGATAATAACCTAAAGTATGATAAAACTCTTCCTTCAGAATTAAAACTAGAATTTTTATTTGATGGTACTGGTGTAGTACAAACAAATTCTGGAAATAAATTGGTAAATAAGATTGCTGAAAAAATAGGAGTTAAGAAAGATATTTTTAGAAAAAAAGCTGTAACAGAACAATTAAAAGATTTTTATTCGGCTACTGGCGACTACAATGGTTCTATTCATAAACCTTATAATGTAGAGCTTACTTGGGGAGAATTTCAATATCAAGGAATGCTTTCTGAATTTACGATAGATTATAAACTTTTTGACAACGACGGTAAACCATTAAGAGCTGTCGGAAAAGCAACATTTAATGGTTCAGTTTCAAATGAACTTGGTGCTTTAAAAGCCAAAAAAAATTCCCCTGATCTTACCCACAAAAGAACCGTACAGGCAGGAGACACTTTACCCTTAATGACTGAAAGAATCTACGGAGACTCCAAATATTACTTGGAAGTTGCTAAAGTTAATAATCTCATCAATTTCAGACAGTTGAAACCCGGAACTGAACTCTACTTTCCACCCATAGAAAAAATAGCATAATATGAACAATAGCGGATACATAAAAACATCAAAAAATCCGGATCTGATCACTTTTAAAGTAATGTCCGGAGGTACAGAGTTGCCCGGAAAATATGGGGTAAAAAGTATTGTTGTAGAAAAAGAAGTAAACAGAATTCCTTATGCCCGCATTGTTATTTTGGATGGAAGCGTACCGGAACAGGATTTTAAACTAAGCAATGAAGATCTTCTGATTCCCGGAAAAGAAATTGAAATTACCGCAGGTTACCATTCGGACGAAGAAAGCATTTTTAAAGGAGTTGTTGTAAAGCACAACATCAAAGTAAGAAACGGCTCTTCCTATCTCATCATAGAATGCAGAGATAAAGCGGTGAAAATGACTTTAGGCAGAAAAAGTAAATATTTCTACGACAGTAAAGACAGCGACATTATCGGAGAACTCATCAGTAATAACGGATTGACTGCCGATGTTCAGACTACCTCAAATTCACACAAAGAATTGATTCAGTACAGAGCTTCCGACTGGGATTTTATGCTCACCAGAGCACAGGCAAACGGAAAACTTTGTTTTGTAGAAGACGGAACCGTTAAAATAGCGAAACCCGATTTCAGTAAAAAAGAAGTGGAAACAGTGGTTTACGGATCTTCGGTGCATGAGTTTGACGGAGAAATAGACGCAAGAGATCAGTTCAAAAAAATTTCAGCCAAAACATGGAGCTATACCGATCAGGAACTTACAGAAGTAGAAGCTCAGGATCCTGCCGTAAAACTTAACGGAAACCTTTCACCGGATGATCTGGCAAAAGTATTTGGGATAGACGATCTGCAGCTTAAACATGGCGGAAATCTTACGCAAAGTGAACTTCAGGACTGGAGTGATGCAAAGGCAACTTTCCAGCAATTGGCAAAGACCAGAGGAAGGGTGAAATTCCAGGGAATTCCGGCTGTAAAACCGGGAGTTTCATTAATGCTGCAAGGCGTAGGAAACCGTTTCAACGGAAAAATTTACGTAACAGGCGTCCGTCACGAAATTGCTGAAGGAAACTGGCTTGTCGATGCACAATTCGGGCTTTCTCCGACATGGTTCTCAGAAACATACGATGTAAGCGAAATGCCGGGTTCAGGGATTATTCCTTCCATCAGCGGACTGCACATCGGGAAAGTATCCCAACTGGAATCCGATCCCGATGGAGAAGACAGGATTCTGGTGCAGATCCCGATCATCAATAACGAAGAGGAGGGAATCTGGGCGCGTGTAGCCACACTTGATGCAGGAGAAAACAGAGGATCATTCTTCAGACCGGAAATCGGAGATGAGGTAATCATTGGTTTTATTAATGATGATCCCAATGATGCAGTAGTTCTGGGAATGCTGAACAGCAGCGCAAAACCGGCTCCCATTGTAGCTTCCGATGACAACAACGAAAAAGGATTTGTTACCCGCAGCAAAATGAAGATGATTTTTAATGACGATAAAATTTCATACACCCTTGAAACACCAAAAGGCAAAAAAATAACTGTAGACGAAGATGCAGATGTCATTAAAATAGAAGACGAGCATAAAAATACTCTTACCCTCAATAAAGACGGGATCAGTATGGAAAGTGGGAAAGACATTAAGATCAAAGCAAAAGGTGATATTAAGATGGAAGGAACCAATATCGGTATCAAAGCATCCACACAGTTCAAAGCAGAAGGAAGTTCCGGTTCTGAGCTTAAATCAGGCGCAGTAACCGTCGTAAAAGGCTCTCAAGTTAAAATCAATTAATCATGAAACCGGCAGCAAGAATTACAGATATGCATACCTGTCCGATGGTAACGGGAACTACCCCGCACGTTGGCGGGCCCATCATTCCGGCAGGAGAACCTACTGTACTTATAGGAGGTAAACCCGCAGCAAGAGTAGGAGACAAAGCAATATGCACAGGTCCGCCCGATACCATTGCAGCAGGATCCTCAAGCGTAATGATCGGCGGAAAACCAGCCGCAAGAATGGGGGATTCTACCGCTCACGGAGGCGTAATAAGCGCGGGTGAAGCAACTGTTTTAATAGGCGGATAATACACATTCTGCAAGATTAAAAAATGTAAGGACATCAATAACAAAACGGTTAGAAAACTAAAACTCTATGTTACAGATGCGAGATGTTACAATTAAATATAATACAAGAACGTATGAAAATAAATACAGATTTTTTAGGAATAGGCTGGAGTTTCCCGCCTGAGTTTAATGAGACTGAAGGAAAGCTGGTAATGACTACAGATGTGGAAGACATCAACAACAGTCTGATCATTTTACTCTCCACAAGACCGGGAGAACGAGTCATGTTCCCCGATTACGGATGCGACCTGCAGGAAATGCTTTTCAAACCTTTGGACTTAACGCTGATTACCCAGATGAAAGGAATCATCGAGCGTGCCATTTTATACCACGAGCCCAGAATAAACATTTTAAATATCGACATCGATACTCAGGAAGAACTGGAAGGCGAAGTGTTGATAAAAATTGATTACGAAGTAAGGAATACGAATACCAGAAGCAATATGGTTTTCCCTTTCTATAAAGGTGAAGCTACTGAAATATAAATAATTACGGGATGTCTGTAACCATTTTGAATACTACCGAAACATTACATTAAGTATTGCATCTGACCATAGAATATAAATATAAACAAATGAAAAAAACAGATACATTTTCACATTATCGTGAAGGAAAATCACAAATGCAGCGCTTTTTAGCGGATCTGGATCCCGGCAATCTCGAATTGCACGACTTCGATCTGTTCGATTGGCTGCTATTTGCAAACAATTTTGCCAGTCATGTAAATTTTTTTGAAAAAGATGCTGATACAGCAATACCAGATAAGAAGTGGGGAAACTTTTTCTTTGGTGATGATACCAATGCTATTCCGCGCCGAGAAAGCGTAGATTACAAAAGTATGAAAAAACAGGTTACAGATCTTATTTCCCAGTTTGAACAGGACAGCAATCTGACGCCGCATCTTACTTTGTTCGTCTGCTTTCTGAAATTGCTGGATTTTTCCAAAAAAGCTTTCAATAATTTAACGAAAAGACATCTGGATTTCTACTATAACGAGATCCTTCAGATTCAGAAAAATGATGCTAAAGAAGATAAAGTCTATGTGATTTTTGAATTGGCTAAAAAAGCAATTCAGGAAAGAATTCCGGAAGGAACACTTCTGGACGGAGATAAAGATGCGGAAGGAAAAAAACGAATCTACAAAACCAATAATGAACTGATTGCCAATCAGGCAAAAGTAGTTGAAATTAAAAGTATTCTTAACGACGGCGGAAAACAAGAGCTTAAAATGGCTCCGGTTACCAATTCTGCCGATGGTTTGGGCGAAAAACTGCCGGAAGGCGGAAACTATTGGTGGCCGTTCGGATACAATGCGGAAGAAACAGCTTCGGACAAATCGATCTATAAAGAACTTCCGAAAGCGAAACTGGGATTTTCTGTAGCATCATCTTTATTCGATTTAAAAGAAGGAGACAGAACAATTACCCTGAAAATAGATTTTAAAGCAAATTCTGTTCAAAAACTAAAAGCCCTTGAAAAAGAAGATTTTCAGAACAACATCAAAGTACTTTGCAGCGGGGAAAAAGAATGGCTATCCGACATTGCATTACAATGCACTGAAAATGGAGAAACAGGAAACAAAAGTGATAAAAAATACCGTTTAACCTTTTCTTTAACATTACCTAAAGATTTTCCTGCCATCGTAAAATACAATAAAGATGTTCTGAAGGAAACATTCCAGACCAGCTTTCCTGTTCTCAGATTCATGATTGAAGGGAAGAAATATTATGAAGTCTATGAAGCTTTTTCAGAAGCATTGGTCAACAATATTGAAGTTTCTGTAGATGTAAAAGGAATAAAATCTCTTCAGATTGAAAATGACAATGGAGAACTGAATTCCGAAAAATCCTATTATCCATTTACTGCGCAGCCGATTAAAGGTTCCAATTTTTACATAAAATGTCCTGAAATGTTCTCTAAAAAGTGGAACACTGCAGACATTACCATCAATTGGAAAAACACGCCGGCTTCCATAAAGGATTTATACAGCGGGTATATCATGGAACCGGATACAAATATCAGTCAGCAGGATTTCAACAATTTGAAAAATTCGTCAGTTGTAACAGGAGACGATTATTTTAAGATCGATACTGCTGTGTTAGACAAAGAAATCTGGCACAATCAGGAAAGTGATATTGCTTTATTTAAAAAGAATGGAAATGTTTACCAGACAAAGTTTTCTGTAAAAAGCACCAGTGATGAAGCAGGTACAGGCGAAGCGATACGGGTAAAACTGAAGAAATCTTTATTACAGGACTTGTATCCTAAATTATATACGCTTGTTTTATCAGATCCTCAAAAACTTAAAGTAGTTCCGAACGAACCTTATATTCCTTTTGCGGAAGATATTGAACTGAGCTACAGCGCAACAGAAACTGCATACCATTCTTTAAGAAAAGATTCTGAAGGAGAACTTCTGAAAAGTGAAGAAGTACAGATGTATCATGAAGATGCTTTCGGGCAGTATGAAAAGGAAATCGATACGAAAACCATTGTTCCGGTACATCAGAAAGGAGGCGAATTATACATCGGTCTGGAAGCAGTTCCACAAATGACGGTTTCCCTTCTCATCCAGATGCTGGAAGGAAGCGAAAATCCTTTAGCTGAGACTTTTGAAGAAAAAGAGTATATCGAATGGAGCATTCTTTCCGGAAATACATGGATTGATCTTTCAAACTCTATGCTGCAGAATGATACTAAAAAATTCCTGGAATCCGGAATTGTAAAATTCAAAATTCCAAAAGATATCAATTTGAATCACACAAGATTTACAGATCAGTTAATCTGGGTAAGAGCAAGATCAGGAAGAAGTTACGATGCGGTTTGTAAAGTTCAGGGAATATATACACAGGCAGTTCTGGCAACATTCCAGAATCAGAACAACGATCTGTCCCACTTAAACAACGGTTTGGAAGCCAATACGATTTCCAGACTTATTACCAGAGTTCCGCAGGTAAAATCGGTGAGCCAGCCGTATAACTCATTCGACGGAAAATACAAAGAAACAGATACAGAATTCTACAGAAGAGTAAGCGAAAGACTGAGACATAAAAACAGAGCCGTTACACAATGGGATTACGAACATCTCGTTTTGCAGGAATTTCCGGAAGTTTTCAAGGTAAAATGCCTGAATCATACTTCAGAAAAGTCTTACCTCGCTCCCGGATATGTTACGCTGATGGTTGTTCCGAATATTAAAAATAAAAACGCTTTTGATATTTATCAGCCAAGAGTAAGCAGAGCCACGCTTAACAGAATTCAGAAGTATATAAATGAATTGAATACCATGCACATCAACGCTCAGGTAATCAACCCGAATTATAAAGAAGCGAAGGTAGAAACAAAGGTGAAATTCTTCGATCAGTATGATGAAACATTTTACACAAAACAATTAGACGAAGACATCAAAAAGTACATATCGCCTTGGGCTTTTACAGACACTAAAGATATTGATTTTAATGTGAAACTGAATGTTAATCAGCTCATTAATTATCTGGAACAACTGCATTATGTAGACTACGTTGAAGAGACCAGTATATTGGTAAATAATGTTTTACAGACACAGTCTTTAATCGAAGTAGATCCGAAATCCATACTTGTATCTGCCAAACAGCACAAAGTTACTATTGCAGAACAGGTATGCCTTTAATAACAAACAAGCAGAAACATAATTATGTCAGAAAATAAGCACATTAGTATACCCAAAAATATAGAAACGCAGGATCAGACCGATTTTCACTTTCTACGCAGAACAGGTATTGAATATATAGAAGGATTAGGAGGAAAACTTTGGACAGATTATAACTCTCACGATCCGGGGATTACCACACTGGAAGTTTTAAGCTATGCCATCACAGATCTTGGGATGAGGATGAATATGAATATGGAAGACATTCTTGCTTCAAACGATGCAAAAAAAGATATTCATACACAATTCCTGAAAGCTACGGAAGTTTTACCTTCCAGACCTTTAACGGAGCTTGATTACAGAAAACTCTTCATCGATATCAGCTTTAAATCCGGTCATCCGAGACCAATCAGCAACTGTTGGCTGGTTCCGAGAAACGAAACGCTGTATGTGGATTGCAAAACAGGACAGTTGGATTTTGAACCTATCGGAGAAAAGACACAGCATTTTAATGTTAAAGGATTGTATGACCTTTATGTAGATTATGCCGATGATATCGACGATAGCGAGAATGAAGATTGCGACAAATCGAATACAAGAGTAAAAATACTGGAGCGCTATCACCAGAACAGAGGTCTTTGTGAGGATCTTGTAGACATCAAAGAAATCGAAACCCAGAAAGTGGCGGTATGCGCCCGCATCGGACTTGTAAATAAAGTAGATGAAGAACTGGTTCATGCAAAAGTACTCAGAGCGATCAACAATTATCTGGCTCCGGAAGTTCATTTCTATTCATTAAAGCAGATGCTGGAAAAAGGTCTTACCACAGATGAGATTTTTGACGGACCGATTCTCGATAATGGCTTTATTGATACGGAAGAATTGAAAGCAAGTCAGTTAAGAAGAGAAGTCCGGCTTTCTGATATCATCAGCGAGATCATGAAAATCGACGGAGTGAAGGAAATTCACGAAATTTCTATTGCCGGCTGCGACAGTGTGGTGAAGCAGACCGATGACTGGATGATCTGTATTGAAAAAGGGAAAAAACCGGAGCTTTGCGATCTGAGTTCATTCAGTTACACCAAAGGTGCACTTCCGTTGAATATCAATACTAAAAAAGTTGATGAATATCTCGAAACGTTAAGAAAAGAGGAGGAAGTACTGAGAGAAGATGCAAGACAAAATAAAGAGTTGACTCTTCCGCAGGGAACTTCTTACGATATCGGGAATTACGCAACTATTTTAAATGAATTTCCTGATACGTACGGAGTAGGAATTTCCGGAATCATCGGAAATCCAACCCCGGAAAGAGAAGCTTTGGCAAAACAGATGAAAGGATATCTTTTGTTTTTCGATCAGATTCTTGCCAGTTATTTCAAACACCTTGAAAAAGTAAAAGAAGTTTTAAGTATCAGTGGAGGTTTAAAGAGAACGTTCTTTACTCAGGCTCTTAAAAATATCAAAGGTTTTGAAGAATTGGTTTCAGATTATGATGAAAACGAGGACACGCTTACAGATATTTTATACGAAGAACTTGATAACAGCGTGGAACGCCGAAATGAAGTGCTGGATCATTTAATTGCCCGTTTTGCAGAAACATTCAGCGACTATACTTTCCTGATGAAATCTCTGTACGGAAAATCCACCGATGAAATTGTACTGAACAATAAAGAAACGTTCCTGAAAGAGTACAAATCTTTGAGCAAAGACCGTGGATTGGGCTATAATTATACATTGGATGATACTGCGAATGTCTGGAATACAGACAATATTTCAGGGGTACAGAAAAGAATTGCCCGATTATTGGGGATTAAAAATTACCAGCAGAGAAATCTTTCTCAAACACCTGTTTCGATTATTAAATCGGTAAGTGACGACGGAAAGGTAAGCTATTCATGGAAAGTAAAGGATGGAAATAATAATATCACTTTATCATCCGTAAATACATACCATATCGAATATGCGGCAACTAAAAATCTGCATGAAGCCATTTATCAGACCATTCAGATAGACGAAGAAGATCTTAAAAATGCATTAAAGCTTTTAAAGGAAAATCAGACTCATTATGATTTGATTGGGAATATTCAAATAAGAATGTCTGCCGGAGGGAACTATTATCTTGAAATTATGGATTACAGCCAGCCGCAAAATATAATGGCTACCCATAAAAAGACCAATCCATACACTTCTTTAGCTGAATTAAAAAAGGGAATTGAGGAGTTGGTAAGATATTTCAAATACGATTTTACCGAAGAAGGAATTTTCCTTGTAGAGCATTTGCTGCTGAAACCGGCATTCAAAGATTACAAGCTTATAGGAGGAATCGGATGTATGTCTGTGGAAGATACATTCAAAGTATTTCAGGATCTTGAAGGGATCGGAAGCATGATTATAGGAAAATCTTTTGAAGTATTTCCGAATGATGATGGAGATGTTCTTTCCGGAAATCCGGTAGATTATGCAGATGCTTTAATGTCTTCCTGCGAAGAAGACTGCGAATATGATGTTTTTGATCCTTATTCTTACCGTGTAAGTGTGGTTCTTCCGGGCTTTGCCTACCGTTTTCAGGATCCTGACTTCAGACGTTATGCAGAAACTGTGATCCGACAGGAAATTCCGGCTCATATTCTGGCTAAAATCTGTTGGGTTGGAGATCGTTTAAGTGAAAAACAAACCGCTCAGAACGATTTGTCTGCATTTGAAAAGGCGTTTAAAAAATATCTTTCAGATAAAGCAAAAAATAATATTAACAATTTAGGAAACAGCATTCAGAATTTACTGACGGCTCTTACCAACTTAAATAATATTTACAGACCGGGAAGACTCTTAGACTGTGCTATAGAAGATAACGACAGCCTGGACGGAAAAATAATATTAGGACAATCAAACATATAAAATTGAAAAATAATGAATGCTAAATTAGATAATGTAACAACCCAATATAGAAAGTTTAACGAAAATCAGGTACTTACAGACGGGCAGTTAAATGAATTCATAGACTATTTCGAAGATGAGGACAGGCTCTCGAGAACACTTCTCAGCGGGGTAGGAATTGTATGCGGATTTAAATCCACAATTACCAGTTCCGGTCTCATTACAGACGTTATGGAAAAAATAGCTCCGCAAAAGGCTGAAAATGCTTTGGATACCATTGTGATAACTCAGGGAGCTGGCGTTACCACAGACGGAGATTTAATTACCCTTCGTACAGGAAAAGAGAAATCTTCAGACGTTACGATAGATTTTGATGCCAAAAATTACAGATACTTCAGAGAGTATAAAGACAAAGTGAAGTATAATCATTTCCGAATCGGAGAAGAGCAGATTCCTTTATTTGAACTGGCAACCGATGACGAACTGAAGCAAATGGAAGTTAAAGGATTAGATACAGGAAGCTTTAAAGATATTAAAACTCTGGAAAAACTGAATGAAAAAATCATCATCCTTTATTTGGAAAGCTATTCTAATGACGAGACTCCTTGTGAAGATGCCGATTGTGATAACACCGGAGCAGAGCAGGTTTCTGATCTTAAAGTGCTTTTGGCAAATTTTCAGTCTGTTTCCGATCTTATGGCGAATGGAAATGCAAAAGATACGCTGTATAAAATTCATAATTCTTACGAAGAACTTTTTGACCGCTTACCAAATATTGAAGCGAAAAGAGTAATTCTTGATCCTAAAATTGAAACAGCCGGTCAGCTAAAAGCAAGATTTCGCAGCGCTATGGATTCTGTTACCAGATTGTCTGAAGGTTTTGAGGCAATTGCAGGTACTTTTAAAATAGACATGAACTTCAGTGGCTTATCACTCTTCAATAAACTGAATACCTTATTGTCTGCATCTTCCCCAAGACTGGATGATTTTCAGTACAGATATGATCTACTGAAAGATCTCATTGATACCTACAACGAAATAAAAGGACTTATCTTACATCTGAATGCAGAATGTTGTCCTTCTATTGCGTCATTCCCTAAACATTTGATGTTGGGATATGCCGGAGGTTCTTTGGAACTGGGAGAATATGCGGCTTTCCGTCACGGATTTTATCATTCACCCATCACAACTCAGGATGATGAAAATTATGAAAGGCTGATATTGCTTGCCAATCGTTTTGTGCAGAAAATCAACGGATTTCAATCGTATATAGGACCCGTTAAAATTACACCATCCAATCTTTACGTAAGATTAGGAGAAAAAGCAATTCCATATTATTATAACGTAGATAAGACTTTACTGGATAAATGGAATTTTGAAAAAACAAAGACAGACAGAGAAACCTATAATTTAAGTTATCATACTGCGAACTTATCATCAGAAGATTATATTCAGAATCCCCTGAATTATAATATCGATAACAATGATTTTTACAGAATTGAAGGACATCTTGAACTGCCATACGAAACAGCGGTACAGAATATTAATGACCTTAAAGTAAAGTACGGACTGGCTTTTGACGTTAGCGTTTTACTTTTAAATAATGGTAAAAAAACGGATGATACATCTGAAGAGCCCAGAAAAGTTTCTATTGAGGAACTCAGAAATAAATTATTATCCATTTCCAATGAGATCAGTAAAGAAGCTGGCGATCCTAAAAATGCGCTCCTTAATTTATCCAAATTAGACAGCGATCTTAAGTTATTGAATAAAGCTAAATTTGAAACGCCTTCCGGAACATCAGACGATGTAACGATTGTAAAAGAAGATCCCAGAAAAGAAGAAATTTCTACAGAACTTTTAAGTGATTTTTTAGAAAGAAAATCCGGCTTGGAGCATCTTTCCGGTGTAGAACCTGGCGGAACATTTATTTTGATCGCAGAGTCGAAGGCAAACAATCAGGTTATTGCAGACTTCTCATTGCCTTATTTATGCTGTTCCAAAAAAGATCCTGTGTTCTTATCATTACCTTCAGGTAAACTTTGCCAAAATGAAAAACCGGTTCTTATGACAATCGTTCCTTTGGATGGTCAGGTAAAAGCATTTGTAAACGGAACAGAAATATCCGCCATTACCCAGACCGGAGGACAAAGTTATTTTGATCCGGCATTGGTTGGCGCAGCTTATCTCGGACAAACCATTACTTTCACAGTTAATGATGATCCTGTGGATACTCAAATGATTGTTAATGAAGTTCCAAATGTTACGGTAACAACAGGAACCCCTGTAAATGGAGAAAACCCTACAAATCCTACAGCAACGGTAACATTTACTGTTTCCGGTAATAATTTAGGTAATCTTGACTATAACTGGAATTTTGGTGACGGTCAGTTAGTTACTGTAAAGAAGCCAGCTCCTGATGCAAATGGAGTTGTAAGTCAATCTCACACCTATAATCTGGTTGCTGGTCAGGAAGATACGTTCAACCCGATACTTTCTGTGAGTAATGGAAGTGGATGCAGCACACAATATACGATAGCCCCTATAAAACTGAAAGGGCAGTCGCTCGTTCAGTGTCTTTCTAGTCTGGAGATTACCGTTCAGTACAATGAAAGCTTAGGACCATGTCCCGGAAATCACAGATGTAATAGCGCGAAATTCAATTTAATGGCGAACGGAGTGTACAGAATCGGTGGTGTGAACCTGAATAATGCAAGTGAAAGTCTTGAAAACGGACAATCACGTCCTAATGGTGAACTTAGAGGACCAAACAGGATTAATACCTTCTTCCTGAGTCCTACGGATGCACAGTCTATCGCAGCCACAGATCTGAATGGGGAAGGATTTATATCATTCTCTTTAGTATGTGCAGACAATAGCTGTCATGATGGTGTTGCATGGACTACATTAAAACTTGGCGGAGTCGTGATTTATGACGGATGTCCTAGAAATAATTTCTTAACAATTAATCCTTGTACAGGAGAAGTAAAACCATAAGAGTATGAAACTGATTGATACATATGAAAAAGACGGAATTACTATCGAGGTAAACAGCTTATTAACTACAAAAGATTCTGTGATTGATATAAAGCAGATTTTTATCCTGAACGATGTGGTGTATATAAGTTTCGATACTGTACAGGACAGGATTCTTATGTCGGAAACAGCAGAGATTTTTATCCGGAAGTATAGGGAATATTTAAATACGCTTACAAAAAAAGTATTTACTGCCCAGTCTTCCTGTAAATGCCAGACTTGCCAATAAGTTCAGTTAAGAATCAGAGCAGTAATTAAAATAACACCTTAGAAATACATTTGTCTAAGGTGTTGTTTAAATCATTTTAACAAATCATTAAAAATGAACAATAATGAATAATCAATTAAATAATATACCGAATCCATACCGGAAGTTCATTAAATTAAGTGATGTATCTACCCAATACCGCAAATTCAGTAAAGGACAGTACATTGAGTATACTCAGTTAAATGAGTTTTTAGACTTTTTTGAGGATCAGGATCGTTTATCCAGAGTAATGCTTCAGGGAACAGGTATAGTATGCGGTCTTAAACCTGAATTTACCTATTCCAATAAAAAACTCAACAGCATAAAACTTTCGCAGGGAGTTGCAGTTACAACCGATGGAGATTTGCTTACCCTCAGCAATACTGGTAAAGTAAGCGAAGAATTATACGTAAGTGATCTAAAGACAATCAGTATTGATAGTAAAGAATATACTCATTTTAAAAAATACGACAATTTCAAGGTAAACTATCCTGCATTTTATGATGAAAACGGAGGACAGATTGAACTTTGGGAACTGGCTACAGCTCAGGAAGCAACTTCAGATTTTCAGCAGTTAGTCAACTTTACGGATCTCGAAGATCAATACCTGATGCTCTATCTGGAAAGTTATGAAAAAGAAGTAAAACCTTGCAGGGGAGTAGATTGTGATAATCATGGAATCCAGCAGATCCGAAATCTAAAAGTATTGGTTACAAACGAACAGGGTGTTAATTATATTCTTCAGAAAGACCGCATTCAGCCGCATCCGTTATTTATAGAGGATATATTAGGCTCGGTAAAGCAGGAACGCGTTATTCTGGAAAGACTTATTAAAGAAAAGGGAATTGAAGCACAATTTTCCTTTGCAGATTTAAAAAGTCTTTACACAGAAGTTTTGGAAAGAAACAACTATGGTGAACTTGTTTTTAAAAAAATCAACGAAATTTCTAAATTATTTAGACTTTCTGCTGCAGATCATTCTTCCTTTAAAAAAGTTTTGGAAGGATGTCTTAGCCTGCCATCGGGTTTTCAGTATGCTTATGATGTGGTAAAAGATTTAGCGGATACGTATTCGGAAATTATCAGACTTCTTCCTAAAACATTTACAAAATGTCTTCCCGATTTTGCTTCTTTTCCTAAACATATTATGCTGGGGAAATTAAATTCAGAAACGAAGCTGGACTCTTCAAGACATCAGTTTTACAATTCACCGGTCTTGGATGATGAAAAGGCGATGCAGAAAGTTAAAACATTAATTAGCCGTTTCAATCTGCAGGTACAGAATTTTAAATATCCAAACCGCCATGTAGAAGTAATTGAGAGTGATATACCAATAAAAGCGGAATCCGCCATTAAAATTA
>NZ_JBBCQL010000102.1:0-14943 GCF_037149975.1 Chryseobacterium sp. VD8
GTTTTTTCGAAATGATAATGAATCTTGTATGATTCTGCTCAAAATCCTGAATATTTCGATGGATAATCTTCAACCCGTACAAATTTGCCGCAAACTGATTAGCCACAGCCGCCAGATTCCTGTTCATGTTTTCAGAAACGTGTTTTGCTGCGGCTGCAGTAGAAGAAAAATCCTGTTTAGGAACATTTTTAAACTTCGAATCCAGAAAATGAAAGCTTTGTGCTAAAGCCTGCGGATGAGAATATATTTTTTCAATATTTCCTTCATCAGAGTTTGGATGTATCATAAGATGATGCGCGATGGGCATTACTGCTTCGGCTTCTACTGCGATATAAGGCGTTTTATAAAGATAATCCAGCGTCATGGAAACTGTCCCTTCAATGGAATTTTCCAGAGGAACAACGGCTTTATCAACTTCTCCGTTTTCTACAGCGGTAAAACAGTCTAAAATATTGGCGTGTGGTAAAAATTCTTCATTGGGAAAAAGCTGGGTAGCAGCAAGCTGGGTAAAACTTGCCTGCGGTCCCAAAAATGCGATCTTCATTATATCTCTTTTATTATTATTTAAATATAGCGAAATTTATAAAACCCGTTAAAACCTGTATTCTAAAAATGGCTTTGTAAATTAATTTTTTGTTCTATGCTTTTATTAAAATTATGCCTTCCAGTTTTCTTCAATCAGTTTCAAAAGATAATCCGGACATTTTACAACTTTATTGGTTTTGGCATCCAGAAAAAAAAGAGTAGTGGAAGCTTCTGTGATTTTATTATTTTCTTCATTGAAGATTTCATATTCAAATTCAATTCTCACTCCCGGAATTTTTTTTACGTACGTATGAATTTCTAATTTTTCATCATAAAAAGCAGGTCGTAAATACTTAATTTTATACTCGGAAACAGGCAGCCAAATTCCTTGATTTTCAATCTCATTATACGACATTCCTATGCTCCGGAAAAGCTCCACTCTGCCAATTTCCAGATACTCTGCATAGTTACCGTAATAAACATATTTCATGGGGTCTGTTTCTCCGTAACGTACTCTTAATGAGTGTGTTGTGTGTATCATTTTAAGCTTCTTTATATACATACAAATATATTTTTAAATAATCAATATCCACAATATTTTTTTTTAAGATAAAAAAATTAGACCTTTGTCGTCCTTCCAAAAAGTACTAACAACTAAGAATTAATCGGGGCATCAATTATGGATGAAAATTTAATGATGATATGGCAGAAGTGCCTTCAGTTCATGCGGGATAATCTCAACGCAGCTGAAGATAATTCTGATCTGAAAAAACTTGAAAAATCTTTCGATTTACTATTCGATAAGGTTCAGCCGATCTCATTGGTTGAAAACAACCTTACGCTTATGGTACCGAGCGATTTTTACAAGGAATATATTGAGGATAATTACCTGTCCCTGCTTTCGGCTGCCCTGAAGAAAAATATAGGAAAAGGAGTGAAATTATGGTATTCTGTAATGGAAAACAAACCTGCCGGTTTGGAAAGACCCGTTACCATGAATATGAAAGGTAAATCCGTACCTACTCCTAAAGTGCAGGAAACAATGCCTCAGGGTTTTTCTGCCAATATCGTGAATCCATTTGTGGTTCCGGGAATCCGAAAAGTAAATATTGATTCCAACTTAAAATCTGACTTCTCTTTCGATAATTATGTAGAAGGAGAAAGCAACAAATTTGCAGCTACTGTTGCAAGATCTATCGCTAAAAGACCGGGTGCAACGGCATTCAACCCATTATTTTTATACGGTGGTTACGGTGTGGGGAAAACACACTTAGGACAGGCTGTAGGTCTGGAAGTAAAAAGCCAGTTTCCGGATAAAGTAGTATTATATCTGTCTTCCGAAAAATTCATTCAGCAGTTTATTTCGGCGGCAAAAGCACATAAACAGACCGAGTTTGCGAATTTTTATCAGATGGTTGATGTTTTAATCATTGATGATATTCAGTTCCTTTCCGGTAAATCTGCAACACAGGACAGCTTCTTCCATATTTTCGATCATTTGCATCAGAACGGAAAACAGATTATCTTAACTTCAGATAAAGCTCCGGCAGATATTCTGGATATTCAGGACAGGATTGTTTCCCGATTCAAATGGGGACTTTCTGCAGAGATCAAATCTCCGGATATTTCAACAAGAAAGCAGATCATCATCGATAAATTAAGCAGAGACGGCATCGTTCTTCCGGATGATATGCTGGATTTCCTTGCTGCGGAAGCAAAAACAAACGTAAGAGAGCTTATCGGAATCATCAATTCGGTTATTGCATACTCTACCATTTACAAGCAGGATCTTAGCTTAACTTTACTGAAGGATACCATTAATAAGATTGCATCCAACCAGAAAAAGGTCATCAATATTCCTTATATTCAGGAGGTGGTTTGCGATTATTTCGGAATCAAAAAAGAACAGCTTTTATCCAAAACAAGAAAAAGAGAAATTGCACTTCCAAGACAATTGGCGATGTATTTTTCTAAAGAGCTAACCAATGCCACTTTCACAAAGATCGGTGAGGAAATGGGCGGAAAAGACCATTCTACGGTAATGTACGCTTGTGATACCATCAAAGATGTTTCCAAGATCGACAAAGAAGTTAAAAAGTATGTGAAGGAATTGGGAGAGAGAATTAAACAGTAAGAAATAATTTAATTTGAATACAGAAAATGGAGAATAATTTTATTCTTCATTTTTTATTTAGTTTTGTTATCTGAAACATTAAAACCTGAAACTGAGATGAAAATATTAATGGTGTGTCTGGGAAACATTTGCAGAAGTCCTTTAGCAGAAGGAATTATGAAAGCAAAGGCTCCTGAAAATTTTGTAATAGATTCTGCCGGAACCATTTCCATGCACGAAGGAAATCATCCCGACAAAAGAGCCATTAAAACCGCTTCAAACCACGGAATTGATATTTCGAAACAGAGATCCAGACCGATAACGTCTGCAGATTTTGAAACATTTGATAAAATCTACTGCATGGATGTGGATGTTTTGGCTGATGTGGTTTCCAAAGCTAAAAATGAAGAACAGCGAAAAAAAGTGTCTTTATTTCTTGAAGTTTTGGGCGATCATGAAAATGCTGAAGTTCCCGATCCTTATTGGGGAGATATGCAGGAATTTGAAGAGGTTTATCAGCTTTTAGATCGTGGTTGTGATTCTATACTAAATAAAATTTAAAATAAAGATGAAAAGATTTTTAGTTCTTTTTCTTTTTTGCGGCAGCTTTGCTTTCGCTCAGACAAAAGATGAAATCGCCATCCGTACCATGATGGATGATTTTATGATGTGCATTAAAACCAGAGATGAGGCAAAGTTTGTCTCGCTTTTTCAGGATCCGGTTCTCTGGACGGGAGTGTATACAGATCGTACTTACAAAAAAGTTGTTACAGAATATCCCGAAGAAAAAATCTATTTTACAGATAATTACAAAGCCTTCATTAAAAGTTTTAAAGACAATAAATCGGAAGAAAAATTCGACAACGTAAAAATTATTCAGGACGGATCGATTGCTTCCGCTAATTTCGATTACAGTTTCTGGCATGACGGTAAAATGCTGAACTGGGGTAAAGAAATCTGGACTTTAATGAAAACCGACGGAAAATGGAAAATTACTTCCGTGTCTTTTTCCATGGATCTTACAAAATATTACCCACAACCTTCTTTAAAAGAAAGAATAAAAAAATAAAATCATGCTTTTTTTACTTCCTGCTTATCTTTCGGAAAATACCTCTATCAGCCATTTTTCACCAGTGATTAAAGAGTATATTATGCAAACCGATTACTTCTTCGTGGAACATGAAAAGACCGCCAGAAAAGTGGTTAAATTTTTCGCTCCCGAAAAAAAACAGTCGGATCTGAAACTTTTTTTGCTGGATAAATATACTGAAAATGCAGATATTAAGGAAGCGCAGCAACTGATGTTAAAAGGTCAGGATTTCGGATTGCTTTCCGAAGCAGGACTTCCTTGCATTGCAGATCCGGGAAACCTCATGGTGAAATGGTGTCATGAAAAGAATATCCGTGTTATTCCGATTTCAGGACCTTCATCTATTATTCTGGCATTAATTTCCAGTGGCTTTAACGGGCAGGAATTCACCTTCAACGGCTATCTTCCCATTGATAAAAGTGAAAAGAAAAAGCAGATTCTTCAACTCGAAAGTCTGGTTCAGAAGACAGGATATTCGCAGATTTTTATGGAAACCCCTTACAGAAATAACGCACTTTTTGAAGATCTTACGAAATTTTTATCACTAAACACAAAATTGTGCATCGCAGCCAATATCAACGATCCTGAACAGGAATTTATTAAAACCAAAACCATAAAAGAGTGGCAGAAGCAAAAACCGGAACTCCATAAAATTCCGGCAGTGTTTGTTTTGGGAAAATAGAGAAGGTTTTTATAATCTCTCGCAGATTTTACTGATCATGCAGATTTTTTAGTATAAACTTGATCTGCTTAATTTGCAAAATCTGCGGGAGTGATAATTATAACTTATTGACTACTCTTTTAATCCCATCTAAAATATTCGTAGTATTAAAATTAATCAATAATCCGAGTATTTTATCTGAAAGTTTCAAATAAGTCTGTAATTGTTTGTAATGAATTTCTTCAAGATTTTTTACAGATTTTAATTCCAAAATAACCTTGTCTTCCACCAGAATATCGATTCTGAAGTTTAAATCAAACCTTTTGTTGTCATACATAACCGGAATGGCAACTTCTGGCTTCACATCCAGTCCGTTTTCTTCCAGTTCATAAATAAGAATTTTTTGATATATGCTCTCCAACAGACCTGGTCCGAGACTGTTATATACATTAAAAACGCATTTTCTTACCAAGTAGGAAATTTCATTTTCATTCATTTGTTTTTAATGCAAAATATAAAAAATATCTTTATCCTTTATTTTTTCTTCCTGTTTATCCATTTTCTCCAAAGAAATACAGCTACAGGAATCAGCAGAAAGAAAGGCCAAAGCGAAATAACTCCTAAAAGAAAAGCCACAAAACTGTTCCAGCCTTCCGTTACCGAATCTCCGAAACGGCTTCCGAAACCAACCTTCGAAGTGGTGGAGGTTCTTACTTTTTCTTTGTATAAACTCAGGTTTAAAGTGCTGTAATTTACGCGATCGTCTATAAAACGAAGTCTGCCTTCCGAAACATCAATTTCATCTTCCAGTTCACGGATGTTTTCCTGAATTTCCAAGATATCTTTCGTTGTTTTTGCGCTTTTCAGCATATCTCTGTATTTTTCGAGATAAATCTTTTTATTGGTAAGTTTGATGGAAACATCAGTATATTCTTCCGTCACATCATCAGACGAGATGTTTTTAGACAAAACTGAACCTACACCATCTGAAAAGGAATTAACCAGTGCATCAAAATTCTGATGAGGAACTCTGATGGTTAAATCGATATTTTCATGGGTATCATTATTCTGAAATTCTTCTTTCTGAATGTAAGCTTTATTACTCTTTACAATGACAGAAGCTTGATCCTGAGCTTTTTTAATGTCTCCGACCTGAATTTTTAAATCGCCATTTTTGATGATTTTTTTGGAAATAGCGGTGGTCTGTTCACTTATCGTTTCTTCTGATGGAAACTTTATGGACGCATCGACTACGGGAGATTTTAATGCTACTGCAGAAGAGTCTATTGCAATCAATTTATCTTCCTGAGCAACATTAATCAAATTTGCATTTAAAGAGTGGGCTTCACTTTTTTTACAATGGATAAGGAGTAAACAGAATAAAGGCAGAAGTAATTTTTTCATGAATAAAAGTTTCGGGAATATCATCAAAAATCATGCTTAAAATTGTTTTAAAGGATGAATCTCTAATAAACATTCAAAACAGATGAAGATAATTTATGAATTTCTATTTTTAGCCTGATCATAAATGAAAAATTGAATTTATTTTATATTTTTAATGAATGAAAAAGAGTCTTTTAGCCATCATTTTTTTACCGCTTCTGGTGTTTGGTCAGGAAATTCCGAAACTTACCGATGAAATGGCGGTGAGATTATCTGAAAAACCGCTTCACTGTATCAATCAGGAATATCCGAATAAAACAGCTCATATTATCAATAACGAAAAAGAAGTTCCTTTGAGTCCTAAAGATCTTCATCCCAGTTTTTATGGCTGCTTCGATTGGCACAGCTCTGTTCACGGACATTGGATGCTGCTTCGGCTGCTGAAAACAAAACCCAGTCTTTCGGTGGCAAAAGACATTGAGAAAATTTTGGATAATTCTTTTACAAAAGAAAATCTACAGATAGAAGCCGATTATTTCACCAAATATCAGCTAACCGGAACATTCGAAAGAACTTACGGATGGGCTTGGTTATTGAAATTAGACGAAGAACTGGCAACATGGAATCATCCGAAAGCAAAAATATGGCATGAGAATCTGAAGCCTCTTACCGATAAAATTTTAGCTTCTTGGAAGACTTTTTTACCCAAACAAACCTATCCTAACAGAACGGGAGTTCATCCCAATACCGCTTTTGCAATGGTTTTTGCACTCGATTGGGCAAGAGCGACCGGAGATAAAGATTTTGAAAATCAACTCATTGAAAAGGCAAAATATTTTTATGTGAACAATACCAAAACGCCCGCTTATCTTGAGCCGGACGGATCGGATTTCTTTTCGCCAAGTCTCGAAATTGCAGATCTTATGCGACGTGTTTTACCCCAAAAAGAATTTGTCGTGTGGTTAAATAATTTCTATGAAAAGCGAAGTCTGGAAAATATTGAAAAAATTCCGGTGGTGAGTGATCTTTCAGATTATCAGACGGTTCATTTGGTTGGTTTATCTTTTTCGAAGGCGTGGTGCATGAAAGGAATTGCTAAATCACTTCCCGCAAATCATCCTTTGAAACAAAAATTTGAGAAAACAGCCAATGTATTTTTAAACAACGGATTGCCATTGCTTTTTCAGGGGAATTACGGGGGAGATCATTGGTTGGCAAGTTTTGCCGTTTATGCTCTGGAAGATTAATCAGGTTAGAAGTTTGATGCCAGAAGAGGGAAGCTGTATAGTCTGAGAATCAACTTCCATCTTCAATCGTGCGTTTCTGTCATCAATCATAAATAATCAATAATCAATAATGGATCATCAATCATCATTCATTAAAACTAATATCTGATTCCCAATTTCTTAAGTATAAAACTCAACAGCCAGATCGGTCCTACCAAGAGAAACTGTAAATCTTTCAGGAAAGAAGGTTTTTTGCCTTCAATCTTGTGTCCTACAAACTGAAAAATCCATGTTATTACAAAAACAGCGAGGTAAAACATCCACGATTTTTCTTCAAAACGGATATTGATTCCATAAGCGAAACTTTCCATTAAAATCATCACGAAAAACATAATCAGACCGATTAAAAAAGAAAGTCTGGTATAAAAAACAGTCACCAGAGCAATGGCTGCAAAACTTACATAGCTGATTTCGCCAATATATCTGAAGCCAATTGATTTTGAAGGTATGATAGAAATAAAACCTAAAATTGTCCAGAAAATTAAAGGAACACAGATCCAGTGGATCAGTTTATTGGTTGAGTTTCTGTGGCTTTCGGCGTATTCTGCAAATAGCAAATCAATTTTTCTCATATTTCTAATTTGGAAAACACTAAAATAATAAATTTTTGTGACCGCTCAAGAGATTGCTTTATATTTGTACTATGTCTGTCTTAGAAAAATTCGGGGTTGAAATTTTTACGCAACATAATATTTTCGAGAGAATTTCTGTCGATAAACCGTTCCGTCCTGATAATCCATCATTTATATTTGTGAAAACCGGAAGCATCAAGCTAAAACAGCACTTCCGCGATCTTGAAATTTCTGCCAATATGTTTATGGTAACGGATCCTCAGACAGTGTACGAAATGATCTCCATCAGCGATGATTTTCAGTCGAGAATGGTTTCTTACAAACGCGAATTCATTTCGGCTTTATCTTTGAAATTCAACAGATTAATTACGTACCGTTATTTCAGACAGCAGATGAATATTGGTGTTCCTTTCGAACCGGATGAATTGGAAGTGGTCTGGAAAAGTGTAAATTTCCTCAAATACATTCTTGATTCTGAAACAGAAATGACCTATAAAAAAGAAATTGTTGAACATCTTTTTTCCGTTTTCTGCTATCAGATGGCGGGAATTATTTCCAAAGAAGACAGCAATTCCATGAGCCAGATGTCCAGACAGGAAGAAATTGTTTTTATTTTCCTGAATGATCTCGCGCAACATCACACCCATGAGCGAAGCGTGGAGTTCTATGCGCAGCGTCAGTCGATTACAACCAGACATCTTTCAGCGGTAGTGAAAGACATCACGGGAAAGTCAGCGAGCCAGATTATTTCACTGATTGTGATGAACGAGGCAAAAGTACTGCTGAACTCTTCAAATAAGCCGGTTTCGGAGATTTCCGGTATTCTCGGTTTTAGTGATCCTTATTCTTTTTCGCACTTTTTTAAAAAGCATTTGGGCGAAAGTCCTTCTCAATACAGAAATCAGTTCGAAAACTAAAATCTTACATTTGAACATCTTTTTCCAATTCTTAAACATTTGTTTGAGTTTGTTGCTGCCGTACCTTTGTATCCGTAAAACAAGGTAAAATGGTTAAGAACATAAAAACAGCGCTATCACTCGTGATAGCCTTATTTCCTGCGCTGTTTTTTTCACAGGAAATAAAACGGCTCACTGCAGACGAAGTTGCCGAACTGGCGGTGCAGAATCATCAGCAACTGAAAGTTTCGGCACAGAATATCGACATTGCCAGACAGAATACGGAAGTGGTAAAACTACAGAAACTGCCGAACATTACAGCTTCTACCAGTCAGTTCTACTTAGGCGATGCCGTTGCTATCGACAAAGATTTCTCAAATTCCACAAATGTTCCGATGCCGCACTACGGAAGTTCGTATGCGGTTCAGGCAACACAGCTTATCTTTAAAGGTGGATTGGTGAACAAATCTATTGAAATGGCGGGACTTCGTGAGCAGCTTTCCAAACTGGATCTGGAAAAGAACAAACAGGACGTAAAACTTCTGGTCATTTCAAATTATCTGGATATTTATAAAATTTTAAATCAGGAAGCAGTTTTTCAGAACAATAAAAAACTGGCTCAGGAAAGACTGAAAAACATTCAGAAATTTTATCAGCAGGGAATGGTGACGAGAAATGAGGTCATTCGTGGTGAACTGGCAATCAAAAATTTAGATCAGGGTATTTTAACGTTAAAAAACAATAAAAAAATTCTGAATTATAATTTAAGCATTGCTTTGGGTTTGCCTACTGATACGGAAATAGTTCCTGTTGAAAGTTTGCAGAACAAAGAATCAGGAATCGGGATCGAATATTATGTAAATCTTGCTCACGACAGCAATCCTTTGCTGAAATCTGCGAAAACAAACATTGATGTTGCCGATAAAAATATTGAAATTATTAAAACCGACAGAATGCCTACAATTTCAGGTTTTGGAGGATATTCTCTGCAAAGACCGATTACTACAAGAAATCCTGTTCTGGATATGTATTCCGGTGGTTGGCAAACGGGGATTTCATTAAGTTACAATATTGATAATCTTTTTAAAACCAAAGAAAAAGTGAAGCTGGGAGAACTGCAGAAAACGCAGGCGAATGATGCGATGACTTTAACGCAGCAGAATATTGATATGGCTGTAAATGCGGCATATACCAAATATCAGGAATCTATTCAGCAGGCGGAAATTTTAAATGATGCTAAAAAACTGGCGGAAGAAAACTATAAAATTACCGAAGCTAAATATCTGAATCAGTTGGCGGTACAGGCGGAAATGATCGACGCGCAAAATCAGAAATTACAATCGGAGCTTGATTATGCGAATGGAGAAATCAATGTGCTGTATCAGTATTATAATCTTTTAAAATCTACCGGAACACTTTAATATTTAAAATTTGAAAAACAAAATGGAAAACAAGGAACAAAATACACAAAATACAACTCAGGCTTCTGCCAATTCAGGAGCGGCAGCCAATAAAAAAGAACGAAAGAAAAACAGAATCAAAGCTGTCATTTCCAATATCGTGGTCTTTGCCGTGATTGGTTTTGGATTGTACTGGCTGATTGCGCAATACTTTCACATCGGTGATAAAACATACACGGAAGCGGCTCAGGTTGATGAATTTATCAACCCAATTAATACAAGAGTTTCAGCTTATATCAAAGAGATAAAATTCATTGAGCATCAAAAGGTTAAAAAAGGAGATACGCTTGTTGTACTGGATGACCGTGAAATTTTAACCCAGATCGGACAGGCGGAAGCGGCGTATCAAAATGCTTTGGCACAAAGAGCGGCAACAAGTTCGTCGGTGAATACGGTTTCCAATAACGTGAATGTAATGGAATCTAATATTGCAGGAGCAAAAGCAAGACTCTGGAATGCAGAGCAGAATTTAAACCGTTACAAAAACCTTCTGGCTTCCGAAGCGGTGACGAGACAGCAATACGATCAGGTAAAAACGGAGTATGATGCACAAAAAGCGGCGTATCAGACTTTAATCAACCAGAAACAGTCGGCGAATCTTTCTACTGTGGAAGTGAAAAGTAAATTCGGGATTATTGATGCGGAAATTAAACGAACAAAATCTGCGCTGGATATGGCGAAAATTAATCTTTCTTATACGGTAATTACCGCGCCTTATGACGGAGTGATGGGAAGAAGAACGATTTCTGAAGGACAGTTGATTCAGCCGGGACAACAGGTGGCAACGATTGTTTTGAACGGTCAGAAGTGGGTGACTGCGAATTTTCTGGAAAGCCAGATGCCGAATGTAAAAACAGGAGAAAAAATGATGATGACAGCCGATGCATTGGGCGGAAAACAATTTGAAGGAGTGGTTACAGCAATTTCTGCGGCTACAGGTTCAAGATATTCTAATATTCCGACGGATAATTCTACCGGAAATTTCATTAAAGTTCAGCAGAGAATTCCTGTAAGAATTGAGTTTACGCCTTCCAATAAAAAAGAAGATATCGAAAAGCTGAGCGCAGGAATGAATATGAATATTGTGATTAAAAAATAAGAAGGACAGAAAGAAGGATGAGGAAAACCGAGGTTAATGTGTTTGGAAAATCATACATCTTCAGACTTTCAGCCTTCAAATCAAATTTTAAAATATGTACAACAAAGGATTATACCGAGATTGGGTACCGAAACCTGTTCAGCTTTTACTGATTGTGCTTTTACTGGCGATCGTTATGCCTTTGGGCGGTGTTTACACAGGAAACATCAGTTATATGGTGGGCGGAACCGGTGCGCTTTCGGAAAATTACATTTTCGCGAATTATGCTTCCACGATCGGGATGGGAGCGGCAATGCCGATTGTTCTTAGACTGAAAATGCGGTTTAAGATCAGGGATAAAATTACGGTTGTTCTGGTTCTTTTAGGAATTTTAAATTACATCAATGCAACCACACTTCAGCCTTCTGTAATCATTGGAAGTTCTCTGCTGATCGGTTTCTTTAAAATGATTGTTGCGATCGAATTATTTTTACCCGTTATGGCAATGATCGGAAACCGTGGTGTTTTTTACGGTGTTTTTTATTCGTTCATCCTCATTATGAACCAGATTGCGGGACATTATGCCGTAGAAGTTTCGGTTTTGTATAACTGGCAGCAGTTTTTCGTGCTGATTTCGATTTTGTGTTTCGGACTGGCTGTTTTGCAGTGGATTTTTATGCACGATCAGTATTTTGCGCTGAAAGTCCCGCTTCATTATATTGACTGGTTGAGTATTGTGCTTTTTGTGGCAACGTTTATGTTTTCGGCGTATGTTTTTGCTTTCGGAAAACAGCAGGACTGGCTGAATTCTAAAAATATCATCAATGCATCAATTGGTGCTTTTGTAAGTTTTGCGCTTTTGGTGACCAGACAGACGCATCTGAAAAGACCTTATTTATCATTCAAAGTGTTTTCAAAAAGTAATGTTCTTCACGGATTATTTATGCTTCTTTGTCTGGGAATGTTTATGGCAACGGCAACCTTGCAGAATATTTTTGCTGTCGGAGTTTTGGGATACGACCAATTAACGAACGCGAAGCTTAATCTTCTGATGATTCCCGGAATTGTAGCTGCCGGAATTGTGGCGATCATCTGGTTTAAAAGAGACAAACCTGTGAAAATGTATATTTTTTCCGGATTTGCAGCGATGTTGGGATATTCGGTTATTATGTATTTCTCTATGGTTTTGGAGTTTAATTATGACAACTGGTATCTTCCTTTATTCCTGAAAGGTTTTGGAATGACGGTACTGTTTATTTCCGTTTGGTATTACACACTGGATAAGCTTGAACTTAATGATATGATGGCTGCCATCGGACTAGCTTTGGTCTGGAGAACTTTTCTTACGATTGGTTTTTTTTCGGCGGTATTTTCATGGTTTCAGTACCGTTTTCAGGTGGAAAGTTTAGGAAATCTGGCGGTTTATATGGATGGATTAACGGTGAGTTCACAAAGTGTGGCTGCCAACCTGAAAGGTATTCAGCTCAATGCGATTATTGCTGCCAATAAAAAGATTTTCGGGTATATCGTTATTGCTGGTTTCGGAATTTTAGGATATATTCTTACGCATCATTTTGGAAGAGAGCGTTTTGTATCCACAAGATTTATAAAAGTGTTAAGCGGAAAATCTGTAATTGCCAGAAGAAGACTTTTGGAAAGAAAAAGATTATCCGAAGAAATAAAAGACGCAGCAGGTCCTGCGATGTAAAGAACCTTGTTTTTCATTTACTTAGTCAAAGCTCCATTTTAATTGTAAAGTGGGGTTTTGCGTTTTTAGAATGGTTTAAAATTTAAAGTTAAAAATTCCGAATGTTAATTTTAGAATTAGAAGTTGTTTAAACTTATTTCAGAATTAATCACAAAAGTGACAAAAGATAATGTTAAAGCGAATTTCCAGAATAATCAAAGTGTTCAAAAGAATAAAAATCAAAGATTTTTAAAAACTATTGTGACCTTTTTCATCAACTTTAAATAAAAAATTTAGTAGATCTTTTGCAGCTTTTGCGGTTAAATAAAAGTTTAAACAGACTTTTAGTTAAATGCATTTATCACAATAGATGTTCAATTAAAAATTTCAAAAAACTTATCTTTGTACCATATATCAAACTATGAAAGATTTAATGGGGAAAGCCATTTGGGATTTTTATCACAACGAAAATCCTGAAGATCTGCAGACCGAAACTTCTATTTCCGAACTGGATGAACTTCCTGTAAAATATCTGTTCCGCGATTTTGACGGAATGAATGCAATCGAGCAAAAAGCCCTGCAACTTGCAAAAGGAAAAACGTTAGACATTGGAGCAGGAGCGGGTTCTCATGCTTTGTATATTCAGAATGAAAAAAATCTGGATGTTACCGCATTGGATATTTCTCCGAAATCCATTGAAGTCTGCCGGTTAAGAGGAATAAAGAAAGCAGTTGCTGAAAATATGCTTCATTTTTCCGGAGAAACATTTGATACGATTCTTTTACTGATGAACGGAACGGGAATTTTTCAAAGTCTTCATGTGATTGATATTTATCTGAAAAAACTTCATTCGCTTCTGAACCCGAATGGTCAGATTTTAATTGACAGTACGGATATTCTGTACATGTTTGATGAAGATGAGGACGGTGGCGTTTATATTCCTGCAGAAGGATATTACGGCGAACTGGATTATATCGTTCATTATAAGGGAGAATCTGAAGATCCTATAAAATGGCTGTATCTGGATTTCAATACCTTAAAAAATGCAGCCGAGAATAATGGTTTTAAAATAGAAAAAGTATTGCAGGAAGAGGATTCTTATTTAGCTAAACTGACTAAAAAATAATTAGTTTTTGTCATTGTGAGAGCAAAGCGACGAAGCAATCTCAAACTTAAAAAATAACATTCAGACTTAACTTTTCTTAAAGCCTTAACAGAATCTTAATGGTTAAAATCTGAAACATTAAGATTTATTTATATCGTTAAGATTAATAAAAGATTGCTTCGTCGCTTAAGCTCCTCGCAATGACAATAAAAACAAAAAACCACATGAAGCTGAATTCATGTGGTTTTATTTTTTATCTCAATATGGAATTACCCGATCTCAATACCGTTTTCAACATTGCTGTCATCCGGCGTTACGAAAGATAATTTTCCGTCCGGTTTTGTAGTTAAAAGCAACATTCCCTGAGATTCAATTCCTCTGATTTTTCTTGGCGCAAGATTCAATAAAATCATAACCTGCTTTCCAACAACTTCTTCCGGCGTGAAGCTCTCTGCAATTCCAGAAACAACAGTTCTTACGTCCACTCCTGTATCAACAGTTAGTTTCAGTAATTTATCTGCTTTCTCAACTTTTTCAGCTTCTACAATAGTGGCCGTTCTTAAGTCGATTTTCATAAAATCATCAAAAGTGATTTCTTGTTTCATAGGTTTTGCGTTAGGGTTTGTTTTTTTATTGTTTTGCTTGGTGTCTTCCAATTTCTGGATTTGGGCTTCGATGACATTATCTTCAATTTTTGAGAAAAGAAGAGATGCTTCGTTGATTTTATGACCGGTTTGAATTAAAACAGATTTAGTTTCAATAGTATTCCAATCAGATTTTTGAACATTAAACATGTTCAACAGTTTCTCAGAGCTGAAAGGCATAAACGGTTCACACAACTGGGCTAAAGCAACTGCAATCTGAGCTCCTACAAATAAAGAATGTGCCGCTTTTTCAGGATTGTCTTTTATTGTTTTCCATGGCTCTTCTGTCTGAAGATACTGGTTTCCAAAACGTGCCAAATTCATTAAAGCTGTTAAAGAATTTCTGAATTCATAGTTTTCTAAAAATCCTGAAATTTCTTTTGCTGATTTGTTAATTTCTTTTAGCTCTGGAGTGTTTACATCACCTTGAGGAACAACCCCAT
>NZ_JBBCQL010000103.1:0-14854 GCF_037149975.1 Chryseobacterium sp. VD8
AGCTGGGGAAAATCTCCTTCTGATCTGGATTCGCATCTTTCCTATCCGAACAATCATATTTGCTATTATCACAAAGAAGGAACCAACGCCAATCTTGATGTAGACGATACAGACAGTTTTGGTCCTGAAACTATTACGATTGAAAAAAGAGCTCAAAACCAGAAATATATTTATGCGGTTCATGATTACTCCGATAAAAACAGAGTGGATAATGATAACCTTTCCAATATAAGCAATGCAAAAGTTTATGTTTATATAGGAAATACCCTGATTAAAAGTTATGATGTGCCAAAATATAAAAAAGGGACAGTTTGGGTTGTTTTTATGATTGATGAATCCGGAAACATTATTGATATCAATAATTTTGAAAATTCGGCTTCATGGGAAGGCGTGAGAAGCTTATTAAGCAACTACCGGTATTCTTCAACACCAAGTAATTCTATCACCGAAAACTACAGACAGACAGCGTTCGACATCAATAAACAGGGCGAAAATTTTTATCATTCCGGCAGAATAGAACAGGCGGTTAATTCTTATCAACAAGCGTTGGAATATAATCCTTTCGATGGGCAGATCTACAGTAATCTCGGACTTGCATTCAGCAAAATCGGAAGAAACGCAGAAGCGATCTGGGCAAATCGTGAAGCCATTAAATTTGCAACCGACAATACGATTAAAGCAAATTCTTATTATAATATTGCGAAAATTTACGAAAACAGCGGACAATTTTCTGAAGCCCTTTATTATTATGGTTTAGCGAAAGAGAATAAGGAAAATCCGGTCTACGATAAAGCTATTCTGAGAGTAAAATCAAAAATGAGATAATGAAAAAATTACTTTTATTGTTCATTTTGGTTTCAGATTTTATCTTCTCACAAGGTCCATCCAGCATTGCGACCGCCAATCGTGATCTTTGGAAATTACCCATGAAAAGCAGTAAAGATTTTGATGTTGCTTCCAAAATGGAAATGTTGGTGTTTCTGGAAACATTCGCCGAAATTAATGCTTCCAACGAAACGGAATTATTCAAAACTTTAGCCGTAAAAGACGGAACTTCCGAAGGGGTAAAAATCTGGAAAAAACAGACTCAGGATCATCTGGTTCAAAATTTTAAAAGCTTAGACGCAAATGCGCTTTCAGAGGTAGTTTCTGTAAAGACAAATCCCACTTATCAGGAACTGGTTTTGGTAACAAAAAAGCTTTCAGGCGGATTACCTGAAAATCTAAAAAACTGGTATCAGAATTCTAAAAGTTTTTATAAAACATATATTTTAGAGTGCCTGCGGCTGGCTGCAAAATCCAATAAAAGGACAAGCGAAATCAACACATTAGATCCAAGCGAGAAAAATGGTTTTGAATTAAATGACAAAAATTATCTTCTCACGTTCGATGATGGTCCGACTCCAAAAAACGGTCATACAGATCAGTTGATTCACGTTTTAAAAGAGCAAAACTTAACAGGCATTTTCTTTTTATCGGGAGATAAGTTACAACAGAGAATTGCCGCAAACGGCAAAAACAGTGTTTCATCTATGTACGGAGAAAACTGGATCGGCTCTCACAGTATGGTTCATAAATCGCATCAGTATCTTCCCGACTGGAAATTACAGATTGACGAAAGCAACGGTATGATTAAAGATGTTTTTGATTTTAATCATAAGACGTTTTATTTTCGTCCCCCTTATGGACAAAGAAGCAAAGAGATGATACAATATTTATTAAAAAACAAGCAGCCTGTTCTTTTGTGGAATATCGATTCGCAGGACTGGAGTGAAAAAATATCTTCACAAGAGGTCTCTTCAAGAGTTATTACGCTGATGCTTTTATGGAGAAAGGGAATTATCTTGTTTCACGATGTTCATCCTAAAGCTGAAATTGCAGTTCCTGCGATTAATGAATATTTTAAGGATTGTCCCGTTAAATGGCTAACACCTGAAGAAATAAAGTAACAACAAACCCCTCACAGAAATTTTATGAGGGGTTTTACTATATTTCAAAAGAACCTTAGTTCTGGCTTAGCAAAACAATATTTAACGAAGCGTCAGAAATATTAGCTACTGCTCCGTCAGAATACATATAAAGTCTTAACTGATCGTTTTTGTTAAAATAGGCAATTCTTGTATAAAGCATTGTCCAGCGGTTTCCCGAGTTGGTATTCCAGATTCCCTCCGGAATATCTGAATTATCAGTATGCACCGCCTGAAACACATTTCTAATTGGGCTTCCATCTACAAGTCTGATACTCGATTTGATGAGATATGTTCCCGAACTTGGAACAGTATACGTGCTGGTTGCAGGACTCCAGATTCCACCGCCTACATTTTTAGTTACGGTTGAAAGAGGAACCGTGGTAAAACCACCGGAATTGATACTAGCCGCTGTTGCAGAACCATTTCCGCTTCCCAGTGAAGCAATAAAAACCGCTGTTCCTGTTTTAGCAACTACAGATTGCCATGCGGAACCATCAAAATAGTAATATCCAACCGTCGCGATCTGTGCTGTAGCAGATACCGTGGAACCTCCTGTAATATCTGTAACATAAAGTAAAGCGCCTACATGATTGGAGTTATACCCTGTCTTTGCATTCAGCTGAGCCAACGTTATTCTGGGCGCTCTCATTCCGTCTGCTTTGGTAACGGTAGAAGCCACACCATTTACATCCAGAGTCATTTGCGGTGTAAGCGAATTGATTCCCACATTCTGAGCATTCGCCCGACTCAGAAATACAATCGATAGAAATAAAAAAAACTTTTTCACGGCACAAAAATTAGCAACTGCAAATATATAACATTATTAAACACCATAAATTCTTATAACTGACTAAAATAAAATTATATATGAATTTTTATTAATTTTTAATTAAAATAAAACAATACTTGACGAAAAATAACAAATCCAATAAATATAAAAATGGCAAGTGAATTTTGAATCAATCTGATTATTTTTGAAAAATATTACCTCAACAATGAAACCGAAAGCCATCTTTAACTGGAGCAGCGGAAAAGACTCTGCCTTAGCTCTGTATAAAACTTTAAAAGAAGAAAAATTTGATGTTATTTCTTTGCTGACAAGCGTTAATAAAGAATATCAGAGAATTTCCATGCACGGCGTTCATGTTTCGTTACTGGAAAAACAGGCAGAAAGTTTAGGCTTTTCTTTAATTAAAATGGAACTTCCCAAAGAACCTTCTATGGAAGAATATCGAGAGATCATGGGAAAAACCATGACGGAAATACAATCTCAAGGCGTTACGCATTCTATTTTCGGAGATATTTTTCTGGAAGATTTAAAAAAATACAGAGAAGAGCAACTGCAATCGATCGGCATGGAAGCTGTTTTTCCATTGTGGAAAATCAATACCACTAACCTCATCCACGAATTTTTAGATCTGGGTTTCAAAACGATTGTTACCTGTGTGAATGAGACTTATCTCGACAAAAGTTTTGCAGGAAGGATGATTGATGAATTTTTCATTAAAGATTTACCGGAAAACATAGATCCCTGCGGAGAAAACGGAGAATTTCACACTTTTACTTTTGACGGACCTCTTTTTAAAAATCCTGTTGAATTCGAGATCGGAGAAATTGTTAAAAAAACATATCCGAAACCGAAATCTGACGAAACAGAGACTGGAGAATACATTTTCTGGTTTTGTGATTTGATTTTAAAATAATTCCGGCGTTTTTCCGTTTTTGTTTAAACTAAACAATGAGACCTTATCTTAGAATTGAAAAGCCCTGTGAAGAATCTTTGAAGAACATGCATATCATTCCGGAAGGAAAATTCTGCGATTTGTGTTCGAAAAAAGTATACGATCTTACCAAGCTTACTCATTCTGAGATTTCAGATATCGCAGAGCAAAATCATGGCAAAAAGTTCTGCGGAATACTCATTAACAAAGAGCCTGAGCAAAAACGGGAAGAAACTTTTTCAATTCCTGAACACACTTCCTACAGAAAAAATACTTTTACAAAAGTTGCAGCAGGAATCGCTTTAACAGCAAGCGTAATGAATACGCTTCCTGCGCAGACCAAAGATGTTTCAAAAACTCAGGTCATCCTTTCCGGAAAAAATTTATCCGCAGAAAAAATTCAAAGAAAAAACACAAAAGGTGGCGAAAAATTAACAGCCTCCGGAAGAATTGTAACCAGCGAAGAAGGCAAACCCGTAAAGGCGTATGTAAATTTAATCACCATTAATAAAGTATATTCCACCGAAACTAACGAAGATGGTTTTTACTCACTGGAAATTCCTCAGGAGTTAGCTCAGGAAGAGAATTATCTTTTGGAATTCAGCCCTTTTTCTTATAATTTCGATCAAAAACTGAAAGTTTTCAGCAGAAATGAAATCACACAAAAGTCCGTCATAAAACTTCCGGATAACGGAATTTATAAAGAATTAGGTGAAGTAAGTTTCGGACCGCCTTATGCAGAAGAAAATTCTGTCATTTTTCTGCACGGAAAGCGATTGGATTATAAACTTTTCAACAAAAGCTATTCTTTGTACAGCAGCAAATACTCCATTTATTACATTCCAAAACCTTTTACTAAATTTTTTACAGAAAGTGATCTGGTAAAAGATATTTTTATTGTTTTTGTAAAATAATTATTTCTGTAATTTTTCTTCACAAGGCATAAAAATTGCTTCCCAAAAGAAAAACAATAAATGATTAAAAATTTTCTCTTTTCTACTCTTTCTGCTTTTCTTTTTATCGGTCTAATTTCATGTGAAAAGGAGATAAAATTCATCCCCTCTGCAAAAACAACTGACCGACAAGCAATTGCAGACAGCACCATGATTGCTTTCGAAAAAAGTCTTCTGAAAAACCAGATCGATTCTGTTTTCAAAAAATATCAGTTTAACGGAAGTGTCGCTGTTTTTAAAGATTCTGTCGAGTTGTACAGAAAAAATCAAGGTTTTGCAGATTTCAAAGATCAGCTAAAGATTAATGACAGTACTGTTTTTGCCATCGGTTCTGTAAGCAAGCAATTTACCGCTGCTTTAATTCTGCTTCAGATGGAACAGGGAAAACTGAATGTAGACGATAAAGTTTCAACTTATTTAAAGGAGTTTCAAAACAAAAATTACGAAAATATTACCATTCATCAGCTTCTGAATCATACTTCGGGACTGAATACTTTAGGCGGAAAGCTCCAGTTTAAAAGCGGAACAGATTTTTTTTATTCCAATGACGGTTTTAATACATTGGGAAAAATTGTGGAGAAAGTTTCAGGTAAATCGTATGACGAAAATATTCTGGGTTTATTCAAAAAAGCCGGAATGAATCACTCTTCAACTGCGACTTCTTTTGAAGGCGAAAACTTTGCGGGAGCTTATTTAGGCAACCGAAAAAATTTCGAAAAAATCCAGAATATGCCGAAAAGACTCGCCAGTAAAGATATCGGAGTTCCTGCAGGCGGAATTTTATCCACCATTAATGATCTTCATGTCTGGAACACTGCTTTATACAACGGAAAAATCCTCCGTCCTGAAACACTGAAAAAGTTTGAATCTAAAAGCGCAGAAAGACATCATGCGATTTTCGGGAAAATGGGTTACGGCTACGGAATTATGAGCAACATCGGGAAACCGTTGGCATTTTTTCACAGCGGTTACATTAAAGGTTCTCCTTCATTAAATATTTTTTATCCGGAAACAAAAACTTCGGTTATTATTCTTTCCAATATCGCCGATGAGGAACTGGGAAAAGGATTTACTTTTAAACCTCATGTTGAGATCAAAAAAATTACAGATGCTTTGGAAAGTACCATTTCGGAGATGAATTCATCAAAAGGAAATGCAATGAAAATGTAGATTATTCAGCAGAAAGATTCAGGAACTCTTTCATTTTTTCTAATGATTTTTTATGTTCGAAAAAATTCACAACACCGAAAATAATCATTACCTGTATACAGTAAGGAAGAACTAAAGTTGCCAGAACAAAAATAATTTCGCTGTGATCGTTAGTTCTGAAAAACAGATACGGATAAATACCTTTCTTGGAAATGATCTGTGCCATTGAAGTCATAGAAACAACCAACAAGCCAGTATTTTGCTGATACATAGAATAAAAAAGTCTGCCTCTGTATTTAAAATCCTGTTTTACATATTTCCATATTTTACGATTAAAAAACCAGACTCCAAAAGTAAACAGAACGAACAATCCATTTTGTATTTTGAAAAGAGTACTGTAAACTTCCTCATTATTGGCTAAAAAAATCAAAAGAATATTGACAGCAAAAGAAATCAATCCCAATAACAATGATCGTTTAAGAATATTATTGTATCTGGCTTTCGCTATTTTTTTTACAATAACCGGAATTTCTTCACTGTAGAAAACAGAATATTTCGTCATTTTAAATTCGCTTTCCCACAATTTCTGGGTTTTATGAAAAGCTGTCTGAAAATTTAAATTTTCTTCTGTCTGAATAGCTGTAACCTGAGAAATCATATGATCTTTCACTTCCAGCAAAATATCCAGAGGAAGCCTATGAAGCATCAGATAATCTGTAATCTCCTGTTCCTGTTCTTTAGTCATCATTTTAAAAATTTAAATCAAAACATTAATTTTCTTTGAGTTGAAATACAATAACTGAAGCTGAACCGCCAAAGAATACACCGATAGAAATTTTGAAACATTCATATCCATTATTTTCCAGTTTTCCGATGTTATAAAAGATCCAAAAGCAAATATCAGCACTCCGAAAAATAGATTTCTAAGCAGTAAAGGATGAAAGCTCATGGCGATATAATTGGAAAATTTCATCTTTTTAGTAATGAAACTATATGCCAAAAGAATTGCTAAGCTCCCCAATAATAGAATCTGAACTGTAAAAAAAACATCCGTATTTAAAAACATCATGCATGTTGCTGCTGTTGCAAGAATGAAAGAAAGAACGGCAATCTTTCTAAACCTCTGCTGTAAAATAACTCTTTCGATTCTGGCTATTTTTTTGAACGAAAGAAAATCTGCGTTTACCATTTCCAACTCATTCTTCCAACTGACTTTAACTTTCAGAAAAGCTTCGGAAAAACTTAAGCTTTCAAACAGCATCAGATGACTGATCTGAGAAATAAAATGATCTTTCACTTCAGCTAAAATCTGGGCAGTCAGCTTTTTTGAATTTAAATATAATTCTATTTGATGTTCCTGTTCTTTGGTTATCATATATTAAAAATCGTATTGAGGTTAAACAAATAATTTTTCATTTCTGCTTCCTGTTCTGTCTGCTGTTTTTTCCCTTTTTCGGTCAGGAGATAATATTTCCGGTCTCTTCCGTTGATCTTCTGGATTTCAGATAAAATCATTCCTTCCGCCTCAAGCTTATGCAGAAGCGGATACAGCGCACCTTCCGTCATTTCAAGCTCACCCTGTGTAAGCTCTTTTGCACGCTGTGTAATCTGGTAACCATACATTTTCACTTCCTTGGCAAGAAGTTTCAGGATAATGTTTTGAAGGGTTCCTTTATAAAGACTGTTCTTTTTCAATATCTCATCTTTTATATCTAGCAAATCTATACATAATTTTCTTATGTATCACAATTAATTTTAAAATTCTTAATTTCAATGAATGAAAAAGATGTACTTCATCGCCATCTATCCGCCACAAAATATTATCGAAGAGGTTAAAATCTTCAAACAGGACTTTGCATTAAATTTTGACAATTCCAAAGCTCTGAAAAATGAAGCGCACATTACTTTGTTTCCGCCTTTTTCCAGAGAAATCACTTCAGAAAATGACATTCTGCAAGCGTTTCAGAAGATTAATACTGCTGTTTCTCCTTTTGAAATTGAACTGAATGGTTTCGGAAGCTTTGCCCATCCTAAAAATCCTGTGGTTTTTGTGAAACCAGAAACCAATGAACAACTCAATGATCTCTATCTTCGTGTGAACGAAGTATTCAACTTCATGCAATATTCCTTTCATCCACACATAACAGTAGGTTACAGAAATCTGACATGGGAAAATTATCTGAAAGCATGGGAGAAATATCAAGACAAAGAATACAAAACTAAATTTTTAGTTGATGAAATTCTTTTGCTTCGCCATGATGAAAACTGGATTCCTGTTGCAGAAAAGAAACTGGAACTGCTGTAAAATCTGATTCAAAAAATTTATCCTTAAAAGTCTGAAAGTTCATATCTTTGAAGCAATGATTGCAGAGAAGATTATTTTAGGAATCGACCCGGGAACAACCGTAATGGGTTTTGGGATTATTTCCATAAAAAAAGGAAAAATGGAAATGATTTCCATCCATGAATTATTGCTGAAAAAGTATCCGAACCATGAAACCAAACTTAAATATATTTTTGATAAAACTTTATCGCTGATTGACGAATTTCATCCTGATGAAGTTGCCCTGGAAGCTCCTTTCTACGGAAAAAATGTTCAGAGTATGCTGAAACTAGGTCGCGCACAAGGCGTTGCGATGGCAGCAAGTCTTCACAGAAATATCCCGATTACAGAATATTCTCCGAAAAAAATAAAAATGGCGATCACAGGAAACGGAAATGCCAGTAAAGAGCAGGTTGCAGGAATGCTGCAAAATCTTTTAAATCTGAAGGAATTCCCTACAAAATATCTCGATGCTTCCGATGGTCTTGCTGTGGCGGTTTGTCATCACTTCAATTCTGGAACAATAGCCGATACAAAATCTTACACTGGTTGGGAAAGCTTTTTAAAACAGAATCCGGATCGGTTGAAATAAAATCACGCACAAATAAGTAGTTTTTGTGAGTGACTGTTTTGCTTATTTTGATTTATATTCTTCTGGAGTAATTTTGAAATCTGCGGTGGGTTTTCCGTTCTTATCGTAATACATATATACCATCGTTACATCATTATCCCTGAATTCTTTAATGTCCGGTGATGTTTTTATGACTTTCAGAGCTCCCTCTTTCGCATTGACTTTGAAACTTTCGATTTCTTGAGGAGTTACACTCTCTTTTACATCATCGGTAAGTGTGTAATTGTACTTAAAAATTTTTCCGGGCTGTACAGAAACGCTGTCGAGACGAACTCCATCAGCAAGATTCTGAGGCGTTGTTTTGTTAATATTTGCTGCGACTTCTTTCAGATCATCATCTATTGATTTTTCTTTTGTACAGGAAGTAAGTGCAAACAAAGCCAATGCCAGAGAAAGGCAGATTACATTTTTCATATTAAGATATTTAGTGATTATACATAAAGATAAGAAATTTATATTTAATGATTTTAAACAATTGATTTACATATAATTAAATCAAAAACTAAATATACTTGGTAAAACATAATACTATCTTTTACATTGGTATGATTTTTAGTAGTACATTTGTATAAATTTTCTATCATGAAAAATAACCAACAAACTATAAATCAGGTGAATCATAAGATAAATTGGTTCCAAAAGTTTCTGATGGTCTGCTCCGGAGGAAACATTCATATTCTGAGAAAAACACCTAGCGAATGGAACAAATTTGCGGGAATCGGAGGAATTGTACTTTTTACGGCTGTATTTGCAACGCTTTCCGCAGGATATGCTATGTATACAGTGTTTGATGACATTTGGACAGCGATTGGCTTCGGTGTTTTATGGGGATTGATGATCTTTAATCTGGATCGATACATTGTTTCTTCCATCAAAAAAACAGGAACATGGTGGAATCAGATGTTAATGGCAATTCCAAGATTAATTCTTGCAACTTTTTTAGGAATTATCATCTCAAAACCTCTGGAACTTAAAATTTTTGAAAAGGAGGTAAACAAACAACTGAATACGATTATTCAGAGAAATAAAAAACAGCTTCAGGGCGAAATGAACGGAAGAATTCTTCAGCAAAGCGGACCTTTCGAAACTGAAAAGAAACAAATTTCCGATAAAATCGCCAGCTATCAAAAATCGTATGATTCCGCTTCTGTAGAGCTCGAAAAAGAAATTTTAGGAAAACAGTCAGGATTAACCAGCGGAAAAGAAGGCTTCGGTCCTAATGCAAAACGCAAACAGGAACTGAAAGAACAGAGAAGGCAGGATCTGGAAAATTACCAGAAACAGGCTGCTCCAAGACTGGAATATTTAGATAAAGAAATTTCTAAAGTGTACACCAATCTGGAAACCGAAAGAAAATCCACAGAAACCTTTGAAGATAAATTCAACGGGTTTGCGGCAAGACTTCAGGCTTTGGACGAACTGGGAAAAAACTCTGCCATCATTGGTCTCGCTGCCACGTTCATTATGGGGCTTTTCATCTGTCTTGAAATTTCTCCGGTTTTGGTTAAATTAATTTCCCATGTCGGACCTTACGATTATCTTTTAGAAAAAACAGAAAACGATTTCAGGCTGTACGCTAAGGAAAAAGTGGAAAAAGGCAATGCGTTAGCAGATTTCAGGATCGACGATTTTAAGGACAATCTTCAAAAATAACCCGTTACTATTATTAAAAACGAAACCTTTCAGCAAGTTCTGAAAGGTTTTTTATTAATATAATAAAAATATGTAGAATAATATCTACCTTTACAGAACCTAATTAAAACTAATCTATTCATCATGAAGAAACTTGTATTCGGATGCACCCTGCTATTGAGCATTGCATCTACTTCTATTCTAAAAGCACAGGCTACAGAACCTTTCTTAGGACAAATCGCATTCGTACCTTACAATTTCGTTCCGAAAAACTGGGCTGCCTGTAACGGACAACTTTTATCGATTTCGCAAAATCAGGCTCTGTTTGCTCTTTTGGGAACAACTTACGGAGGTAACGGGACTACTACATTCGCATTACCTGATATGAGAGGAAGAGTTTTGGTACACGAAGGACAGGCTCCCGGAGGACCTACCAACTACACGATGGGACAAAGCGGAGGAACAGAATCTGTAACACTTCAGGTGACACAAATGCCGCCTCACTCACACACAGTAAATGCTGTAACGGCAGACGGAAACCAAAATTCTCCTACGAATAATCTTCCTGCAGACACAAAAACGCTGGACAAAGAATATTCTGATGCAAGCGCAAACACTACTATGAAGTCTACCATGATTAATCAGACAGGAGGAGGACAACCACACGAAAACAGACCACCTTTTGTGACTTTGAAGTGTATTATTGCTCTACAAGGTATTTTCCCTACCCAATTCTAAAATATCAGCATGAAAACTTTTTACCTATTATGCCTTGCTTTAGGAAGTTCGGTTTTTGCGCAGACAATTACCTTTAATGGCTGCCATACTTTGTTTGATGCCAGTAATACTTTTGTTTTTACAAAAACCGGTCTTGATGCTTATAATAAAGGAATTTATATTACCACTCCGGTAACAGGAGATCAGGATTGCGGAGGATTGGGAACCTGCGAATTTAAAATTCAGTGGAATAATGCACTATCAAGATGGGAATTTCTTGCAGATGAGGGAAACGGGACATTCACAAATCCGAATCTGATCTATTATAATTCTACAGGAAACAATAACTTTGTATCTAATCCACCAGCGATTACTTTTGGAACCTGGGTTGAAAATACAGCCGTTACAAACGGAGCCTGCGGAGGAAATCTTACGACTTCCAATGCAACAATGACGGGTGATCTGCACAGTACATCTCTTGCAACTTCTGATGTGAGAAACGGTGCTTCTGCCATTCAGATCTTTCCTAATCCGGTTGCAGAAATTATCAGAATTTCCGGTATAAAAGATGGCAAATCTGTCCAGATCTACAATATGGCAGGACAAATTGTGAAATCTGAAGAATTTAATGAGAAAGTAAATGTTTCTGAACTGAGTGCAGGAATCTATCTTCTGAAGATCAATACTAAAAACTTTCAGACTCACGAATTTAAGTTTGTAAAGAAATAAATTTTACCCTTAAAATTATTGAGCCTTCGCCAAAAGCGGAGGTTTTTTTATTAAAAATAAATAATTCACAATTTCTAGATTTTTAAAGAATAAGAAGATATTTTTTATATATTTGAGCCGAATACAAATCAAAATCAATCTATTATGAAAAATCTTAAAAAAATTTCAAGACAAAGCTTAAAAAGCATTAAAGGAGGATTCAAAATGTGTGATGCCAATCAGGAAAACTTCGGATGCGGTGATGCAACAATTTTTTGTTGCGGACCTGGAGGATGCAGAAGAATTGCTGATCTTCCACCGGGATCTTGTATTGTCTCTCCGTTCTAATAAGATTGGAAGCCATTGCTATTGCAGTGGCTTTTTTATTAATTACACAATAAAATTAATATGCCATCTTCTGTTATTCATAATTACGTTTACTTTCCTGAAACTGAAATCTTAAGAATTATCTATCAGTCAGGTTCCGTTTATGATTATCTTGAAGTTCCTGCTGATATATTCGAGAGATTTCGTTCCGTTCAATCAAAAGGTCGGTTTCTGAACTACGTAATCAATCCAAAATTCAGTTTTAAAAAGATAAAATAAAAGCTACCTCAACAGAATTGAGATAGCCTTAATATTATTTTTTGCTTATTACTTTATTATAAAGAGTAATTCGGGGCTTCCTGCGTAATAATTACATCGTGCGGATGAGATTCTTTTAATCCGCTTCCTGTAATCATTACCATCTTGGTATCGTTTTGTAACGCTTCAATATCTTTAGCACCACAATATCCCATTCCGGCTCTCAGACCTCCTGTTAACTGGAAAATCACTTCTTCCAAAGATCCTTTGCTTGGAACTCTTCCTTCGATTCCTTCCGGAACGAATTTCTTAGCCTCACTCTGGAAATATCTCTCCTTTCCTCCTCTCTTCATCGCAGAAAGACTTCCCATACCCTGATAAGTCTTGAATTTTCTACCCTGAAAAATTATTTCTTCACCCGGAGCTTCATCCGTTCCTGCCAAAAGTGAACCTAACATTACGGCTCCTGCTCCACTTGCAATCGCTTTTACGATATCTCCAGAAAGCTTGATTCCACCGTCTGCAATTACAGCTACATTCTTCGTTTTCGCATATTCATAAACATTGTAAATTGCGGATAACTGAGGAACTCCTACTCCTGCAACCACTCTCGTTGTACAGATTGAACCGGGACCAACTCCTACTTTCAGAACATTTGCTCCGGCTTCAATGAGATCTTTAGCTGCTTCAGCCGTTACTATATTTCCTCCAACGATATCCAGATCAGGATATGCCTGTCTTATTTCTTTAATTTTATTTAAAACTCCGATGGAATGTCCGTGAGCAGAATCAATACCAATGATATCAACGCCTGCTTTTACAAGTGCTTCAATTCTATCCAGTGTATCTTCTCCTACTCCAACTCCTGCTCCAACGATTAATCTTCCGCTCTGATCTTTGTTAGCATTTGGATATTCTAACTGATTGTCAATATCTTTAATGGTAATTAATCCTACCAGTTTATTTTCAGCATCTACGATCGGAAGCTTTTCCACTCTGTTTTTAAGAAGGATCTCTTTCGCTTTCTCCAGATTGGTATTTTTATCAGAAGTAATCAGCTTTTCTTTCGTCATGATCTCTTCCACCTTCATTTCAAGATTTTCCTGATATTTTACGTCTCTGTTGGTGATGATCCCGATTAAAGTATTTTCGGCGTCTACAACAGGAAGTCCGGAGATTTTATATTTCGCCATTGTTTCTTTAGCCTGAGCCAAAGTATGATCTTTTGAAAGGGTAACAGGATCTGAAATCATTCCGTTTTCCGAACGCTTTACACGATTAACCTGTGCAGCCTGTTCAGCGATCGTCATGTTTTTATGAATAAATCCTAAACCTCCGACTCTTGCCAGTGCAATTGCCAGTTCAGCTTCTGTAACAGTATCCATTGCAGCGGAAACAATCGGAACATTAAGCGTAATTTTGTCGGTAAGTCTTGATTTTAATGAAACCTGATTAGGTAAAACTTCTGAATAAGAAGGGACTAGAAGAACGTCATCGAAAGTGATGGCTGTCTCTACAATTTTGTTATGAATAGACATCTTTACTTTCTTGCAAAATTAAGGTATTTTACCGAAATACGAAAATCGATTTTAATAGTTTAAATAAAACTTAATAATCAATACATTAAATCAAAAAAAACGTTTCTTTTTATGAAACGTTTTTTTGTACAAAGACAATTTGGGTATATAATATGAATATGAAATGCTAGTTATCGGATGCCGAAGCAATCATTTTTGAAATATCATTGGCTGTAAAATTTCCGCGAACATCTAAAAAAACAAGCTCTTTGTCTGAATTTACAGTAATCAGCATATTTTTAATAACATCATCTTTCTGTTTCACGCGGATATTCACATTTTCTCCATTATGTTTTATGGTTGCCCATTCTTCATAATTATTGTTGTTTAAATACTTTGCAAAATCATTCAGCATCGATTTGTCTCCGTTTTCAACAGTCAAAACTTTAATTTTTGAAACTTTTCTAATCAGACGGATTACCTCTTCGTTATCTTCACCATCTTCTCTTAAAGCTTTTTTAATCACGGGTTTTGCTAAAAACATCGGAACATTAATGGTAGTAAATTTTGCTCCTTTAAAATCGTTTCCGGAATCTGAAAAGTAAGCCATTTTACCGGTTCCCGAAGAAACTATACAGGATTGTAACATGAACATCGCACAGGCAACAAGAATAAGTTTTTTTACTATTTTCATGGTAATTCGGATTTAAATTAAATTTTTAGTTGATGGATTTTAAACTTCCTCCTGACATTTTGCTGATGTCTGAAGTAATTTCCGGATTTCCTCTGTATCGGATGGTTCCGCCTGATGAAGCCTTCGCTTTTAATTTATCGGTAACGTTTACAGAAAGGCTGGATCCTGAAGTAGATTCTGCTTCCACCTGCTTTGCCTGAAAATCTTCACCTTTACAAACTGCACCGCTACTGATATCGAAAGTTGCTGTTCCG
>NZ_JBBCQL010000104.1:0-14784 GCF_037149975.1 Chryseobacterium sp. VD8
AAAGCGTTGCATAAGCCAGCCATTCTCCAAGAGCCCAGTCTAAAGAGTTTCCTTCAATCGCTTTTAATCTGTTTTCGAAAAGTCTTGTAATTTTATTTAAGAACTTTTTGTCTGCCGGAAGTGTAGACATTTTAACAGCCAATTCTTTCAGCTTTTCAAGGTCATATTTTGTATCAACAGGTTCCTGAACTGCTCCTCTTTTCCCAATCGGATAATTCGTCCAGTCATCTGCCATGAAAACGTCCATTACGTTCTTTTCAATTTCTTTAGAAGCATCAAAGTCTTTATCTAAAAGTGCTTTGAATTCTGTTTCCATTTTAGCGATCACATCGTTGGATGTTACGTTGTCTTTCAGTAATTTATCTTTATAAATTTCTCTCGGATTCGGGTGCTTGGAAATTGTTTTATACAAATTAGGCTGTGTAAATCTTGGCTCATCTCCTTCGTTATGACCATACTTTCTGTAACCTAACAAATCGATATACACATCTTTTCCAAACTTCGCTCTGAAATCAGCCGCAAAATGGATCGCATGAACCACCGCTTCTGCATCATCTGCATTTACGTGCATTACAGGAGATTCTGTAACTTTAGCAACGTCTGTACAATAGGTAGAAGATCTCGCATCCATATAATTTGTTGTAAACGAAACCTGGTTGTTCACCACGATATGAACCGTACCTCCTGTTTTGTAACCATCTAAAGTCATCATCTGTGCAACTTCGTAAGCAATACCTTGCCCTGCAATTGCTCCGTCACCATGAATAATGATTGGTAAAACTTTAGAATAATCTTTATATTTATCATCCACTTTTGCACGGCAGATTCCTTCTACAAGGGCTGCAACCGTTTCAAGGTGAGATGGGTTTGGCGTTAAATTAATGGAAACTTCTTCTCCTGAAGCTGTTTTGATTTTTTTAGATGAACCTAAGTGGTATTTTACGTCTCCTGAGAATACATCTTCTTCAAATTCTTTTCCTTCAAATTCTGAGAAGATCTGCTTGTAAGATTTACCGAAAATATTGGTTAAAACATTTAATCTTCCTCTGTGCGCCATTCCTAAAACCACTTCATCTACGCCCAGTTGGGAAGATCTTGAGATTAACTGATCCAAAGCAGGAATTAAAGTTTCACCACCTTCCAATGAGAATCTTTTCTGCCCTACAAATTTGGTGTGAAGATAATTTTCAAACGCTACCGCCTGATTTAATTTTAATAAAATCTCCGTTTTTTCGTTAGCTGAAAGATTCGGGTGGTTTTCGTTTACCTGAAGCCATTGTTTGATGAAATCTTTTTCTTCAACATTATTGATGTGCATATATTCCACACCGATAGAATCGCAGTAGATGTTCTCTAAATGTGTGATAAGTTCCTGTAGAGTTGCAGGACCTTTCATTCCTGTTTCAACCGCACAGTTGAATTTTGTATTTAAATCTGACTTATCCAGACCGAAGTTTTCGATGTCTAAAGTCGGCGTATAATGTCTTCTTTCTCTTACTGGGTTTGTTTTGGTAAACAAATGTCCTCTCGTCCTGTACGCCTCAATAAGGTTTACTACCTTGAATTCTTTTTTGATGTGTTCCGGAACTTCTCCGTTTGTTGCTGCCTGAGTTGCCTGCTGAACAACAGGTGCTGAAACTGCGGGAGCCTGAACATATTGAACGTTATCATCGTCTCCGTAGTTCTCCAAAGCAAAATCGAAACCCTGAAAGAAGGCTTTCCATGATGGTTCTAAAGAATCGGGATATTTTAAGTACTGTTGGTATAAATCCTCAATTAACTGAGAATGAGCTGCGTTTAGGAATGAAAATCTGTCCATTATTACAGTTTATCTGTTATTAAAATTTGTTTGTAGAATTAAGCTTCAAATTTAATAAAAAAAACCGATTCTGAACAGCCTTTAAACTATTAAAAAAACTATAAAAGAAATAAATCTACAGAATTTACTTAAATACTGATAATGAGAGCTTCATATTGACATCCTGATCTTCCGTCGGGCGTTCTATAAAAGTCTGACGAATATCATTAAAACGCATCTCGTCTTTCTTGGCTTTCTGGATTAATTGTTGTATAGCCTTTACTCTTCCGGCATAATTCCCTTTGTAGTAGATCACATAATTCTGGGTTGGACTAATCGTTCTGAAACTGAAGTTATTATCCGTAACCCCAAACTTTTTAGACAGAGGAATTCCCAGAAAATAGGACACTTCTTTGTCTTTATAATTGTCCGCATCTGTAATCAGCATCGGGAAACCGAATTCATCTTCTTTTTTGCCCAGATCCATTGTGGTGTAATTGTAAATTTTATTATAATTCATCACAATATTTTTGTAAAGGGCATCTTTTTTATTGGAAGTACTTACGTTGATTCCTAGCAATAACTTTTCTTCTTCATTTTCTACCATCAGACTGTCGTATTTTATCGAAGCCATCTGATTGTCTTTTTCCACTTTATTGCCTAAAACATTTTTAAGATTCACCATACTTTTGTTGATGTTTTCTGCGAAACGGTCTTCGGTCCAGAAATTTTCAACCCTTCTTAAAACAGAAAGTTTAGGCGTATGAACTACCCATGTAATTTTGGTTTTTTCAGCGGATAATGCTTTAAATTTAACGTCAACGACAGTCGGGCTTTCATTTTTTTCTTCAAAAAGCTGATACCTTAAAGATTTATTCGGGTTTTCGTAACGGATAAACATTTCTCCATCCGTATCATTTTTCGGATCTGCGTAGCTGATGGAACTTCCCTGCCCTTCATACGGCGTATAATAATCGATATCAATAGACTGAGAACTTGTAAAAAAGTTATTCCATCGCGTAAAATGCTGAAGATTGTTGAATTGTGAAAAGACTTTTTCCAAAGGATAATCGATCTCCTTTTCTATTTTGAAATCTTTGCTTTCGTCCACAAAATAATACATGGAAGCTGCATAAGCTCCAATCAGCAAGACAATTACTACCGCTATGATCTTAAAAAAACGCATTGTACAAAAGTATAGAAAATAACAAGAGTGACCAATATGCTGATCACTCTGTTTTTAATTATTTTTTAGCTGGAAGATACGAAGTATGGAGGATGGAAGTTTACTATCTGACTGTTTTATTCTTTAGAATTTAATTGAATCAGACCTACCCAACACTTCTCTACTTTCTACCCTATGTGAGTTCCCGGTTTAATAACGGCTCCTTTTTTCACCACAATAATTCCGTCCTGTACAGAATGTGTTCCGTAATCTCCATCTTTAAGGTGTTTTCCGCCGATGATTCTTACGTTATCCCCGATGTAGCAGTTTTTATCCAGAATTGCTTTTTCGATGTAACAATATTTCCCGATTCCCATATTAGGCTGTCCGTTTCTGTCGTTCATTACGATTTCTGTGGTATCCTGATAAAAATCGGCTCCCATTACGTAAGCATTCACAATAGTACTTCCTTTGTCTATTCTCGTTCTGTTTCCGATAACGGAGTTTTCAATTTTATCTGCCATTATAATGCATCCGTCTCCGAAAACTGCCTTGCTTACGTAAGAACCGTTTACTTTTGACGGCGGAAGCATTCTTGCGCGTGTGAAAATCGGCGAAGAAGAAAATAAGTTGAACTGCGGGAAGTCCTGACAAAGATCCAGATTGGCTTCATAGAAAGATTCGATGGTTCCGATGTCCGTCCAATAACCTTCGTACTGATAGCTTAAAGTGGTATATTTTCCGATGGAATTCGGGATAATATCTTTTCCGAAATCATCTCCGGCTCCTTCATCAAACATCTTTTTCAGAATGCTTTTCGTGAAGATATAAATTCCCATGGAAGCCAGATATTCTTTTCCGGCATGTTTATTTTCTTCAGAAACCTCAGATTTTAAGCCGTCTAAAAGATCATGAGTAGGTTTTTCGACAAAAGAAGTAATATTTCCTTCATCATCAGAACTCAGAATTCCGAAACCTGTTGCGTCTTTTGCATTCACCGGAATGGTAGCAATGGTTACATCGCCTCCTTTTTCAATGTGAAAATTCAGCATCTCCCTGAAATCCATCTGGTACAACTGATCTCCTGAAAGAATCAGGATGTAATCATAATCATATTTTTCAAGGTGCTTCATCGACTGGCGCACTGCATCTGCGGTTCCCTGATACCAACTGTCGTTTTCAACATTCTGCTCCGCAGCCAAAATATCTACGAAACCTTTGCTGAAAATATCAAAATGATAAGAATTTTTGATATGGGAATTTAATGAAGCTGAATTGAACTGCGTTAAAACCAGAATTTTATTTAATCCTGAATTTAAACAGTTGGAAATAGGAATATCCACCAATCTGTATTTTCCCGCGATGGGTACAGCCGGTTTGGATCTTGAATACGTAAGTGGGAACAATCTTGTTCCTCTACCTCCTCCTAAAACAATGGAAATTACATTGCGATTCATAGTTTATCTTGCGTTTTATTTTATTAGGTTTACTGTTCTGTTTTTTGTATCAACATTTACTGTAAATGCAATCCCGTTTTCAGGATATATTTTGTTAATATTTACTTTATAAAAGTCCGGTCTGCCCAACTCTTCAGCATCTTTATCTACATCATCAATCTCAATCTTATGCTTAGCCAGTTCTTTTCTGAATACTTTATTAGTGATTAAAACATCCATGATATCTACTGGTTTCATTGTATAATCCTGAATATCCTTATCATATAAATCTTTCCAGTTTTTGCCGTATCTTTTTTGAAGAGCTAGATCTGTTTTTTCATTTTCAGATCTTACACTGTCCACCAATTCTTGGGTAACTTCGCATCCTGCAACTCTTACTGTTTTTATTTTCCATTTTTTGTTAACTGTTTTTTCGATTTCTTCTCTCTGAAAATTTGGAAGTCCATAAGTTAAAAACCAATAGTATCCGTCTTTATGGATCATCGTTTCCTCTTTTTGATGACAGGAAAGAACAATTATTATTGCAAATAGAAAATACAGTTTTTTCACGATTTAATTCTTATATAAAGCTATGTATTTTTCGGCTGATTTTTCCCATGCAAAGTCAAAATTCATATTGGCACGGATTAAATTTTCCATTTCACCTTTTTTATTGTAAACCAATAAGGCTCTGTTCATTGCATGGATAATATCGTCCACTCCCGGAAACGTAAAATTAATTCCTGCTCCTCCGGTAGAAATATCTTCTACCGTGTCTCTTAACCCTCCTGTATACCGCACAATTGGAACGGTTCCGTATCTCATGGAATACATCTGGTTAAGACCGCATGGTTCCACTCTCGACGGCATGAGCAAAAAGTCCGCCGAAGCGTATATTTTATGGGAAAGATGTTCCTTATATCCAAGATCCAGAGCAAAATTGCTGTAAACATAATCGTACTCTTTCAATTTATTTTCAATATAAGAATTTCCGGATCCCAAAATCATGATATTTAAAGCGCCATAACTCTGCTTAATGCTTTTCCAGACTACGTCGGGAAGAAAATCTGCTCCTTTCTCTGTGGCAAATCTTCCGATGAAGGCAAACAATGGAAGTTCCAGCTTCAAGCCGTATTCTTTACATAGTCTTTCTTTATTTTTTTTCTTCTGGGCAATGGCATTTTTAACATTAAAATTAAAATCCAGCATCGGATCGGTTTCCGGATTCCAGACTTCCGTATCAATTCCGTTAATAATTCCGTAGGCTTTCCCGAATTCATCACGAACAAGGCTTTCCAGACCTCTGAAACTTACAAAAAGCTCTTCAAGATAACCCTGCGAAACCGTTGTAAAAGCATTGGCACATTTAATCATACTTGCCAACGGATTCATGAATCCGTTCCAGTCCAGCAATCCCCATTTATACTGATCGAAAGCCGGCATATAATTCGCCATTTCCCAGCTCATCATTCCCTGATATTCACCATTGTGAATGGTTCCGATGGTTTTTACGCCTTTTAAAAATGAAAATTCAGGACAATGCTGAATCATAAAAGGAACAAGACCTGTGTGATAATCATGACAATGCAAAATATCCGGTCGAATTCCCATCGCACTCAGCCAATGAAGCGTGCCGTGCTGAAAAGCCAAAAACTGAAAATTTTCATCTGAATATCCGTAAGGATTATCGCGGTCTAAAAGTCCCGGAATTCTTACCATAAAAAGCTCAAAGCCCAAAGTATTGGTTTTTTCCTTTAAAACCTGCACCTGAAGCATATTTGATCCCTGATGAATGAAGCCATCAAAAACTATGTCAAACTCATGATCATGCACGAAAGATTTGTTGTACCAAGGCATAACCACCTTCGCATCAATATCTTTAATTTTGTTCTGGTATTTTGGTAAAGCTCCCACTACATCTGCCAAGCCTCCTACTTTTGCTACCGGATAACACTCCGTACTTAGATGGTAAATGATCATTTTTTTCTCTCTCGTTTATTATTTATATTTTAATTAAAATCTTCAATATTCGGGATTTTATAAATCTCAAATACAAAAAAAGATCTGCTTTCTATGAATTCTTCTTTAATGATAATATTCACTTCGTCTGATCGAAAACCCATAACGCCATATTTATCAATATTATTTCTGTCAAATTGAGAAGAAGGATCAAAATCAAAACGCTTTCTTTTGAATTCCGTGAAACTCTCCTCTTCTGTATTGTCATCCATTATTTCCCATTCTGTCTCTTCAACCTGCTGTCTGCTGATAAACTTAAACTCAAAATCCTTCATCGTTCTGAGAACATCTATGATTTCCATAGTTTTATTTTTATCTCCGACAAAATCGATCTGACAAATCTTATTTCTCAAAAAAACTATTTTATATTTTTCAATTTTAAAATTAAAAAAATATAAATCCTGATTAAGCTTCACCTTACTAACAGGAGCATTAATTCCGGCTTTCGAAAACGACTCCAGAGTTTCACTGTCGAAATCTGTCCTTGTAATTATATCCTTGAGACTTTCATAGTCTTTTCCTAAAATTTCCAATAACTGAATCATTGCTTTTTATGTTGTTTGATTCTGTTATGCTTATTATACTTTTTATCTTTTCTTTTTAAAATAATTCCTGAAAGCGGAGGTAGACTTACATTGATCGATTTCTGGTGATTCATATATTCTTCATACTGTTCACTGAAAATTTCAGGTTTATAACCGCTTCCCGAATACCGTTCATCATCAGAGTTAAAAATAATTTCCCAGTGACTTCCTGCATTTACGCCTATTTTATAATCCAGAACTTCCGGTTTCAGGTTGAGAATCACCATAAAAACATCATCTTTTTTCTTTCCTTTCCTCAAATAGACATACACGGAATTCTCAAGATCATCTGCTTCCACCCACTCAAAACCATCTCTGCTGAACTGATTTTCATAGAAAGCCGTTTCATATCTGTAAAGATGATTAAGATCTTTCACCAACGTCTGCAAACCTTTATGAACAGGATATTCCAGCAAATGCCAATCCAGACTCTGCTTAAAATTCCATTCGCTGGTCTGTCCGAATTCATCGCCCATAAAAAGCAGTTTTGCTCCGGGATGCGTAAACATATATACATACAAAGCGCGAAGATTGGCAAATTTCTGCCATTCATCGCCTTTCATTTTATAGATGAGACTCGCTTTTCCGTGTACTACTTCATCATGAGACAAAGGCATCATATAATTTTCATTATACATATACATGGAAGCGAAGGTAAGTTTATGATGATGAAACTTTCTGTTTTCGTGTTCTTCTTTAAAATAATCCAGCGTATCGTGCATCCATCCCATCATCCATTTCATTCCGAATCCTACTCCGCCGTCATGAACAGGCTTTGTAAGCATAGGGAAATCCGAACTTTCTTCCGCAATGGTGATAATATTGTCTCCAAACTCTTTATAAACAGCGGTATTAAAATCCTGCAAAAATGCTTTCGCTTCGAGATTTACATTTCCTCCGTAAATATTTGGTTCCCATTCTCCTTCATTTCTGGAATAATCGAGGTGAAGCATGGAAGTTACTGCATCTACACGCAATCCGTCTGCATGATACCGTTCCAGCCAGAACATCGCATTGGAAATCAGAAAAGATTTCACTTCATTTCTTCCGTAGTTGAAAATGTATGATTTCCAGTCGGGATGAAAGCCTTTTCTGCGATCTTCATGCTCATAAAGATAAGAACCGTCAAATCTGTGCAAACCATTTGCATCACCCGGAAAATGTGAAGGAACCCAGTCTAAAATCACGCCGATTCCGTTCTGGTGAAGCTCATCAATCAAAGACATTAAATCCTGCGGAGAACCGAAACGTGAAGTCGCTGCATAAAATCCTGTAATCTGGTAACCCCAACTCGGATCGTAAGGATATTCCATCACCGGCATAAATTCTACGTGGGTAAAGCCCATTTCTTTAATGTAAGGAACGAGTTTTTTCCCGATATCGCGGTAATTCAGAAACTTTTTCGGATCATTTCCTTCTCTTACCCAGGATCCCAGATGCAGTTCATACACCGACAACGGAGCATTTAACGTATTTTTTTTCCAGCGGTTTTCCAGCCAGTCTTTATCTTTCCATTCATACCAAGTGGTAGAAACCAATGAGGCAGCCTGAATATTCTGTTCCCAGCTTAAAGCGTAAGGATCACTTTTTTCTAAAATTTCTCCGCGCGGCGTTTCTATAGCATATTTATACAAAGTTCCCCGCGTTAAACCTGCAATGAAGCCTTCCCAGATTCCGGATTCGTCCCATCTCGGAAACAGAATATGATCTTTATGATTCCAGTTGTTGAAATTTCCGATTACCGAAACTTTTTTGGCATTGGGAGCCCAGACAGAGAAATACACTCCTTTCACCCCATCTTTTTCAGCGGAATGTGCGCCGAATTTATCATACAGCTTATAATGCTTACCTTCTTTGAAAAGATAAACATCATGATCCGTAAAAAGAGTGTATGTTTTAACCGAATTCATCACGGTTTTGATTTAATTTTTATATTTTTCTTGAAACTACAAAAAATATCTGCAATAATCATTAATAAATTTTGAATAAATTATTATGTTAAACTCTTTGCTGTACTTGTTTCTATCAAATATACCGCTTTTTTATTCAGTGTTTATCGTTTTAAAATGATTTGTCTTAAAAAGATTTTTTATAAATTTATGCTTTAATTTTACTAAAAACACGGATGAAGTTTGAACTTTACACAGCAGAAAGTGATGAACGAACGGTTTACATCACAGGAAATTTTAACAATTGGAATCCGAAAGACTACAACTTTCAACTGATCCAAAAAGACTCTCAAAATTATTTTATCGAAATCGACGATCAGCTTTTGCCGGATGTTATTGAATACAAATTTACTAAGGGCGGTTGGGAAAATGTAGAACTTGATAAATACGGAAGTATCACTCCGAACAAAAAAGCTTTAAAATCCTCAGGAAAAACATCAGATACCGTTGAAAAATGGAGATTCAACTGGGGACCTTTCAAGGATGAATATTTTCCGATTGCAGAAATTATTTCGGAGGAATTCTATATTCCGCAGTTAGACCGCTACAGAAAAATCTGGGCACTTCTACCCTATGATTATTATGTTTCCGACAAAAAATATCCTGTTCTGTATCTTCAGGATGCACAGAATTTATTTAATGAAGGAAGCGGCTACGGAAACTGGGAAATCGATAAGAAACTTTCCATTCTTTCAGAATACGGTCGTGGAGATGTCATCATCATTGCAGTAGAACACGGGAGCGAAGAAAGGATTAAAGAATATATTTTTGATAACGACAATGTAGCGAACGGATCGGAAGGTAAAAAATACATCCGCTTCATTACAGATACTTTGAAACCTTATGTCGACCAGACTTACCGCACCAAAAGAGATCGTGACAACACCGGGATCGGAGGAAGCTCTCTTGGCGCACTGATCAGCATTTACAGCGGATTTCTTTATCCTGAAGTCTACTCCAAACTATTGATATTTTCGCCTTCACTTTGGGTGGAACCGAACAACAATTTCCCGATGATGAATTTCAGAGTTCCTTTTAAAACGAAAATCTATCTTTACGGAGGCGGTCAGGAAGGCTCAAAAATGGTAAAGAGAATCCATATTTTCGAGGAATATTTAAAACGCTGGGAAAAGAAAAACCTATTCGATTTTGAATTCAGAACAAGCATCAATCCGGAAGGTACACACAGCGAATTTTACTGGTCGCAGGAATTCCCGAGAGCGATTGAATGGCTTTATTATAACAACACAGAAAATCCGGTGGAAGTAAAACCACAGCAGGAAAGCATTAAAAATTAAATTATGAAATTAATCAACAAAAAAAATAAAAATTATACACAGGTTTTTCATCTTTTCACAGAAGAAGAATGGACGAAAACCAGCAAAAATTTCAATAAAAACATTTCAACTTTCTTTACGGGTAAAAAGCATGAAGTTTTTGTGAATGCCCATGAAGAAGGTATTACTTATTTTATAGGCTTAGGAAAATCTACTTTGCAGAATTTTGAAATTCAGCAGGTTGCCGTTAAATTTTCCCAGACGCAGAAAGGGAAAGTACAACCTGTTCCTACATTAGTTGTGGCAGAATGTATCAATGAGAAGCAATTTGAAGAATTTGCAAAAGGTTTATTGCTGGGAACCTACAATTATCCTTTCGAAAAAACGCATGCGTTCTGGAATGCTAAATTTGAGCTTCATTTTGAAAATTTAAGCCAGAAAAAATTAGATACCATCAGTAAAAAAGCCGAGGCACTGAGCAACGGACAAACCGCCTGTCAGGAATGGCTGAACAAACCTGCCAATCTTAAAAAACCGGATACTTTCAGTTTATATTTAAAAAATCTAGCCAAAAAATACGATTTAAAATACACTTCTTTTAACAGGAAAAAGTGTGAAGAACTTGGTTTGGGAGCTTATCTTTCCGTTAATCAGGGAAGTGCTTATGATGCTGCATTCACCATTATTGAATACAAAACCAACGTTAAAAATGCAGTCACTTTCGGCTTGGTCGGAAAATGTGTATTGTTTGATACGGGCGGAATTTCTCTGAAAAATCCCGACAATATGCATTATATGAAATCGGATATGGGCGGTGCAACTGCCGTTTTGGGAACGCTGATTTATGCCGCGGAAATGCAGCTTCCGGTTAATATTGTTGCTATTTTACCTGTTACCGACAATGCTATTTCTGAAAATGCCTTTCTTCCGAGTGACGTTATTACCGCTTACAACGGAAAAACAATTGAGGTTCTTAATACCGATGCGGAAGGCAGAATGATTCTTGCCGACGGACTTTCTTATATGGCAAAAAACTTCAAAACAGATTTTCTAATCGATCTTGCCACGCTTACCGGAAGTTCTGTAAGGATGTTTGGCGATACGTGTGGCGCTATGTTTTCCAACAATGAAGAATTGAAAAATCTTCTGATAAAAACCGGCGATAAAACCAATCAGAGACTTTGGAATTTACCGCTTTGGGATGTCTGGAAAGATGATATTCAGTCGGATGTGGCAGATATTAAGAATATTTCGATGAAACCTATCGGAGATTGCATTATTGCGGCTAAATTTTTAGAACAATTCATTGAAAACCATCCTAAATGGGCGCATCTTGATATTGCCGGAGTGGCGTTCGGAAATGTAGGTTATGCCAAAGAAAAGGCTGCAACGGGATTTGGAGTGCAATTATTAGCCGATTTAATCGAAAATTATCACTAAAAATTAGTTTATTACAAAAATTCTCTGTATAATTGAAATAGAATTTTCAAAAGCGCACAATATTTTAATTTTTAACATTAAATAATTAATAAAAAAACGTTTTTATTTTTGAAAGTTCATCAAAAATTAAAAAACATTGTATGGAGGAGAAAACAATAGTATGTATTTCGTGCTATTACAAGGGTTATGATTTCATGGATGAAATGAAAAAACTCGGTAATAAAATAATTTTAGTAACATCCGAAAATCTTAAAGAAAAAAACTGGCCGTGGCATGCCATCGATGAGGTATTTTATATGCCTGAAGTAAAGCCTTCTGTCTGGAATCTGGATCATCTCGTGCAAGGATTTTCCCATCTCATGCAGACCAGAAAAGTACACGCCGTCATTGCTCTGGACGATTACGATGTGGAAAAGGCTGCGCTTATCCGCGAAACATTCAGAATTCCGGGGATGGGACAGACTACGCACCGCTATTTCAGGGATAAACTTGCCATGCGACAAAAAGCAAAGGATTCCGGAATTAATGTTCCTGAGTTCACGGCAGTTTTTAATAATGATGAGGTTAATCGTTTTATTGATGATGTTCCTGCACCGTGGGTTTTAAAACCACGTTCTGAAGCTTCTGCTTCGGGAATCAAAAAGCTGTCTTCCAAAGAAGAGCTTTGGGAAGCTTTGAACAATCTTGGGGAAGAGCGTCACTTATTCCTTCTGGAAAGCTTTAAGCCCGGAGATGTTTATCATGTAGACAGCCTTACTTTTAATAAAGAAATTGTTTTCACTTCTGCCTCAAAATATTTGGCTCCGCCGATGCAGGTTTCGCATGAAGGAGGCGTTTTCAGAACAAAAACGCTTGGGAGATATTCTGATGAATTTATGGCTCTTGAAGAGGTCAATTCGAAAGTTTTATCCAATTTCGGACTAATCAACGGTGCAACACACACAGAATTTATCCGCAGCAAAGACGACGGGAAATATTATTTCCTTGAAACTTCATCAAGAGTGGGAGGAGCACATATTCCGGATCTTGTAGAAGCATCGAGCAGCATCAATATCTGGAGAGAATGGGCGAAAATTGAAGATGCTTTATTAAGAGGAAAAAACTATGAGGTTTCTAAGCCTACAGGATATTATTCGGGACTTATTGTCGCTTTAATTAAAGACAAAGAGCCGGATTACAATCAGTTTGAATGTGAAGAGGCTGTAAAATTCCTGCCTATCGATTATCATGTCGGAATCGTTTACAAATCGAAAGACTCAGTAGTCGTACAGGAAAGATTAGACACGGCAGCCGAAAAAATTCATGCTGAATTACTGAATATTCTTCCGCCGAAAGACAAACCCATGTCATAATTTGAACAGAGAAATTAACATCAAAGAAATTATTGATTTTATAAAATTAAGTTTACACGAAGGCTCTGCTTTAAGAAGTACTTTAGATACAATTAAATCAGGAGAATGGAAAGGTAAACCTTATTATCAATTTAATGATTAAACCCAAATACGAAAAAAAATGCCACAGATAGAGCATACAGATTATTACTCACATATACTAGGAACAAGTCTTAAAGTGGAAGTTACAGGACATTACGGTTATCCGATCATCATGTTTCCGACTTCACAGGGACAGTATACCCAAAACCATGATTTTCATCTTAACGGAAGCATCAACTGGTTTATAGAACAGGGAAAAGTAAAACTGTACAACGTTCAGACCATAGACGGATGGAGTTTTTATGACAATAATATTTCTCCTCAGCAAAGGATTAAAAATTATGAAAGATATGTTCAGTTTCTGATTCAGGAATTTGTTCCTTACATCCAGAAAATGCACAAAACGCATCGCATTGCGGTAGCGGGAGCCAGTTTCGGTGGATATCATGCGGCTAATTTTGCTTTCCGTTTTCCGGACGTTGTTTCGCATCTGTTCTGCCTGTCCGGAGCATTCAGCATCAGAAATTTTATGGACGGCTATTCCGATGAGCTGGTATATTTCAACTGTCCGCGCGAATTTGTAAGAAATGATGAAGCATGGAAATACAAACATATGCATATTGTTTTGAGTACTTCCGATCAGGATATCTGTAAAGATAAAAACGTGGAAATGGCAGAAATTTTAGCTTCCAAAGGCATTGATTTCTGGTATGATGAAAGAAAGTGGATCAACCACGACTGGCCGCTCTGGAGAATGGTTTTCCCAACTTTTATCGGAGCATTCTTTTCTTAAAAACTTAAAAATTAATATTAAAATACAACATTAAAAAATACATTTATGGCAAAAAAAGTAGGAATTCTATTCGGTATGGAAGATACGTTTCCTTGGGCGTTTATTGATAAAGTTAACGAATTGGGAGGCGGAGAAATCATCGCAGAACCTGTACATATCGATAAACTTGAACAGGGCGCAGATTACGGATATGCTGTAATTATCGACAGAATTTCGCAGGATGTGCCTTTTTACAGAGCGTACCTGAAAAATGCAGCATTGAACGGAACGTATGTCATCAACAATCCTTTCTGGTGGAGCGCAGACGAAAAGTTTTTTAATAACGCTTTAATGACGAAACTGGGAATTCCGCTTCCGAAAACAGTTTTGCTTCCGTCTCACGAAAGACCGACAAATACTTCAGAAACTTCTTTCAGAAACCTGAAATTCCCTCACGACTGGGATTATATTTTCGATTATGTAGGTTTTCCTGCGTACATGAAACCGCATGACGGAGGCGGATGGAGAAACGTATACCGCGTGGAAAATCCAGAGGATCTTTGGTCGAAATTAAGCGAAACTGAGCAGTTGGTTATGATGGTTCAGGAAGAAATTATCTTTGACGATTACTACAGAGTATACTGTTTAGGCAAAAAATATGTTCATATCATGCCTTATGAGCCGAGAAATCCTCATCATCTGAGATATGCAACTACACATCAGACGCAGGGTGAAGAACTGGAAAAATTATTAAAAACAATTCACGACTACACCATCAAAATGAATGAAGCGCTTGGCTATGATTTCAACACGGTAGAATTCGCGGTAAGAGACGGAATTCCTTATGCAATCGACTTCTGTAATCCGGCTCCGGATGCAGACAAAAATTCTGTAGGAGAAGAAAATTTTGC
>NZ_JBBCQL010000105.1:0-14703 GCF_037149975.1 Chryseobacterium sp. VD8
GAAAAAGTTCTGAAATATTATTATGATCTGGGTAAAATCTACTATATCAAGGAAAAACAGCAAAGTTGTTACCATATTACGGTGAAGAATTATTAACTAATTTTCAATTATGCGTGAGATACTTGCATAGATAATTTAGTTTCTATAATTTTATGCCTTAGAAAAACCGTGAAAATATGAATACATTCAACAGAGAACAATGCGAGATAGCATTTGCAGCGTGGGATAACTGCCGTGGAAATTACAATGCCATTAAAGATCTGATTCCTACCAATTATGTTTTTGATTTTGATGCTGAACAGATCAACTGGATGAAGACCGAAAATAAATGTACTGAGTTTTGTGCTCAGATCGGTATTTATGAGAATAAAATGGTTGCTGTTCTTTGCCCGATGGATGAAGGAGGACATAAAAAAGAAGTACAGGATTATCCTTACAGCTTTTTAGCCGAACTGAAGGAAGATCTTAATCTGGTAGAAACGGAAGAATATACGCTTGTGAAAAATGCGGTTCTTTCCAAAGATCTTAAAACAGTCGATAACAGTTCGGATATGTTCTGGCCGATTGCCAATAAGCCGATGATGGAGCAGGATAAAGCAATCGAAGCAATTGAGTCGTGGAGAAATGATGCGATGATTTGGTTCTACAGAGAATGTACAGAATTTCAGGGAGCAAGAATTTTTAGGCAGTTTTATGTACCTGCAGAAAATCTTAATCCGCCGAAAGCCGGGCTTTCTCATATGGTTTGCTCATTCGGACTGAAGTTTTCTCAGGTGTATCAGAGAGTTTTGCCTACGCTTATTTTCATTTCTTTTTATACTACAGGTCTGGAAGGCAGTGAAAACGGAGTAAGCGTTGAAAAAATCTCCAATACATACGATTGGTCAAACGCATGCCCGCCTATCTGCCAGTTTACGTAATTTATAACTAAAATATATTGTGGATATTTACCAGGTAATACTTTATCTTAATAACAGTTTACTTGTTATTTGTGCTTTAATAGGGATTTTAAAGTACAAAACTCTTAGAAACACAGAAAAATGGTATGTATATTATATCATTTTTCTTTTTTTGATAGAAGCGGCAGGAAGAGTTTCTATCAGTCTCTTTCATGTAAAGGGTCTTGATTTTCTGTTTCCTTACTATGTGGCAGGAGAATTTCTCATCTTAGGAATTCTTTTCGTGAAAAAATTAGCATTGCCGTGGTATTGTTATATTCCGGTAGGATTATTGGCGCTCTTCTTTTTGCTGGATACGGAAATGGTAACCAATGAAGTAAAGAAGGTGATTTCAAATATTATTGTGATCTGCTTTGCCGGTTATGCGCTGCTTATGGAAATTAAAAATACCCAGGTGAATGACCGCTTCATGGCTGTAGACAGCCTTATTTTCCTGTATTATGGATTGTCGGTTTTTTTATTTTTCCTTCTTCGCCAGCTTGCGGATTTTGGGGTAAAACAGGCGGGAATGATCTGGAGTATCAATAATATTCTCTGCAGCTTTTTATATATATCAATCATCTATACCTTTTTAAGATTAAAGAAATAACCTTAAATATCACTTTTTTTGTTGCACTGATTGCTGTTCTGGTAATCATTATGACTTTTATTCTGCTTGCGTACCGGAGTTTTATCCAGAGAATTATTAAAGAACAGAATGCGCAGCATGAAGCGGAAGTCCGGCATCAGAAAAATCTGGCACTGGAAAACATTAAGGCGCAGGAATCTGAGCGAAAAAGAATTGCGGTAATGATTCATGACGATATCGGAAACCGTCTGAATATTCTTTCTTTATGGCTGAATAATTTAGACACCAAAGGAGATGAGCTGATTAAAAAAAATATCACCACTCAAATGTCTTCTCTGATAGATTCTGCAAGAAGCATCTCTCATTCATTATATCCCGTAAATCTTGAATCCGTAGGTCTGGTTCTGTATATTGAAGAACTGATAGCCAATTTAGCAGGAAGGATAAACATTTCACTGAACGTAAGTCCGAAATTTCAGAAAAAAGAAATTTTTATAGAAGTTCAGCTGTACAGGATTATTCAGGAATTTACCACCAATGTTCTCAAACATTCGGAAGCATCAAGAATCTGGATCTATATTAAAGACAATAAAGCAAATCTTGCGGTTATCATTTCGGATAACGGACAAAGTTTTGAATATGATGAGGTGAAAAAAGGTATGGGTATCAAAAATATCGAATCCAGAATAAAATCTATGAACGCGGCGCACAAATGGAAAAATACTATTGGTAAAGGCAGCCGGTTAATTATAAAAATTCCATACAATGAACTCCCAGATCAAAATAGCGTTAATTGATGATGAACAGCTGATTCTCGAAGGCGTAAAAATGTTATTGTCTTCGGAACCCAATATTTCAGTAGGATCTACTTCTACCAATGGTCCGGATTTTCTGGAAACTTTAGAGAAAACCTCCGAAGAAGATTTCCCCGATATTGCATTGGTTGATGTACAGATGCAGCCCATGAACGGGTTTGAGCTGGTTGAGATTTTAAAAGAAAAATATCCCCATCTTAAAATCATCATTCTTTCTTCCCATTACAAAACAACCATTCTGGGATATATGGTGAAACTCGGTGTTTCAGCATTTCTGCCGAAAAACTCCAATAGGAATGCTTTTATCGAAGCCATTACAATGGTGTACAAAAACGGAATTTTCTTCACTCCGGAAGATCATCAGATGATTTTTTCTTACATGAACAGTCCTACCAAAAAAAGAACGCTCTTTGAAATGGATGACGAACTTTCGGACCGCGAAAAAGATGTGGTGAGGCTGATCTGTCAGGAATGCACCAATAATGAAATTGCAGAAAAACTATATATCAGTCCAAGAACTGTCGAAAGCCACAGGCAGAGAATTGTAGAGAAAATCGGCGCTAAAAATACAGTGGGAATTGTAATTTATGCCATTATCAACAATATTCATCCTCTGGAAAGAATCTGATTCCGTAGAAATACGGAATTTTTTATTTGGTACTTTCTACTCTATTATCCCGGTTTTTTTCATCGTTACTTTGGAGTGTTCATATAATAAGTGCTTCATTTTTAATAATGAAGACAAGATAAAACCACAAAGTGTAATGGAAAACAACATCATCTCTGTCGGAATTTTCTTCGATGGAACAGGAAATAACGGGATGAATGCTACTTCTCATGAAAAACCACTTAAAAATAACGAAAGCTATTACGGTAATATTACCAATATCTATAAATTATTTAAGCTGTTTAATGGCGATGAGAAAAAATATGTAGAAGGAATCGGAACTGTTACAGGAAATGAAGACAGTGATTTTGCGATGGCTACGTGTAAAAATCCTGCGGGATACCAAGGATATTCTTCTGATGATAAACTGGAAGACGCTTTATTATTTATTAAAAATACAGTTCACGAAAAGGATAAAGAATATCATTTGTACGTCTATGGTTTTAGCAGAGGTGCCATGCTGGCAAGGAATTTTTGCAATGAAGTAATACATCATACTTCCGAATTTTCAGGAAAAAAAGTTAAAATTAAATTTCTTGGGATTTTTGATACCGTAGAATCTGCCGCTTTCAGCGATTATGATGTGGCAGTTTTGCCCGAAACGGAAAAAGTTCTTCATATCTGTGCAGTGAACGAATGCCGTTACTTTTTTCCTTTAACAGGCATTTTCGAAGAATCAAAAGAAAGAACAGATAAAAAATGGGAGAACGGAGGCTCTGTCTGGAAAGAAATTTTTGTTCCGGGTGCACATGCAGATGTTGGAGGAGGATATTTAGAAGGCTCCCAATCGGTGTATGTTTCCCCGAATTTTATTAAAAATACGGAGTTGTATTATTACGTGGAAAATATCAGAGGAACGGCTTTAGATTCAGAAAAAAAGAAAATATGGAGTCATATTTTGCAGTATTATAAAATTGACAAGGGCGAAGTTTTTTCTCAGGCATACGTTGCAAGAAATCTGGTGTACAGTGAGCTTTCAAAAGTGTATGGAAAACTGATGCTTATGGAAACAAATTCTCAGGAATCTGTATTTGATACGGATTTTGATGGGGACACATTTGCTGTTCATTCTGAAGAACACTCTTATCTGTCAGAACTTTCGGAGTCTTTGGGGAATTATGTTAAAAACCTTTCACCGGATCTTAAACCAGATTACAATTACGAAAAACTGGCAGATTATATCCATATTTCGGCTAATTTCGGCTTATATCATCCTGCTTTAATGATGGATTCCCAATCGGAAACCCATACGGAAATCATCAATAACGGACTGAATGTTCCGAGCAATTCGGATGATCAGTTCAATAAAAACCAATCCAGATTACAGTCGGAAATACATCATATTGAAGATTCTGTGGTTGATTATGCCTACGGAACCAATATTCCGAATAATGATAATTGGAGCCGTACGATATTGATCAAAGAAAATTTTTATAATAAATGTTAGTACATTTTCAGTTTTAAATTTAGGTGTTGAGCTGTCTTTAGTGGACAGCTCAATTTTTGTATCAGCTATATCATTAACGATTTCCGATTAACGTTAATTTTAGATCTCCCTTTTCTTTTATCAATAAAAATAAAAAATAAGGAGCAAAAACCATAATTCCCACAATACTCGCTGTAATCGCAATAAAGACAGAGTTTAAACTGAATTTATTACGCCACATGATCCATAATCCTGAAAGCATAAGATAACAGGAAAAATCCATATTAAATTGTCCGCTCCAGCCAATAGCCGCAATGTTATTAACGAAAACACTGAGCAAATCTGCGCCTTCCTTTTGAAAACAGAATATTGTGTACACAAACAGTGTTAAAGATTGAACAATTAAAAGAATTTTAAGAAAATTTGAATTTTTCATTGATGAATTTTTTGATAGAAATGGGTAAATATTTTAATTTTTAGCTTTTTTCCACAGAGGTCCTGCAGCAATGAGTAAAACAATAATATTGATAAAAGCATTGCTTGAATTTCCGGATGTTACAGAACCTGCGCTGTCTAGAAAAAACCATGATAAAAGTCCGGCTAAAACAGACCTTCGGATTTCATCGGGAGCCTTTGGATAAACCCATTTTTGCAGAAACCATATACAAATTCCCCAACCGAATAGAAAACCTCCTGTTAAAGCACTCAAAAATCGTGTGGTAGGATCATGAAAAGTCTGCAATCCGTCCAAGGGAAGACTCAGAAGATCCAAAGACCATCTTGCAGGTTCGGAAGTCTGTAACATGGTTCCCAAAAAGAAAACAGGACCAAATGAACCTATGACAATTGCTGTTACTTTTAAGTAGAAATGATGAAATTTTTGCGTCATGGAACGAATAATTTTTTGCAAAATTACTCACTTGATGATTTTAATGTTAGACGCTTCCGTACAATATAAAGGATTTATAAAAAGTATGTGCGAAGGATTTTTATTCAAAGTTTTTTGCAATTCTTTTTAAATTTTCAAAATAAGAAGTAAGCCATTCTTTAGTTATATTTTCAGGATTAATCTGTAGGAAAAAGTTTTCCAGAGCAAGTTCAAAAAGGCTTTCCAATTGTCGCTGAGAAAGTTTAAGCTGAAGATCTTCTGCCCAGATTTTTACGAACTCGTTTCCTACAATCTGGTTGGATTTTTCCAAAGTTTTCCGGAAATTTTGCTTCTGCTGATGAAAACGCAGTTGGCGGTTGAAAAGAAGGTCAATTTTATGTTCAGACAGAATTTCAATAAGTTCAGGATGTATATTTCGGGCATTTTTTTCTTTTTCTGCAATAATCTCAGATCTTTTTAAGTGAAAAACGAGTAATTCTTCCATAAATCCTTCTGTATCTGCAAAATGATGATAAAAGGAAGATTTACTTTTTCCGGTTTCTCTCGCAAGCTGCTCTATTTTTAATGCATTTTCACCAAGAATTGCAAAAGCTTCATAGCCTGTTCTTATCCAAAGGGATTGAGTATCTGTCATTATTGAAGTTTGTGTTTTGTTGTATTCAGCAGTTTATGTTCTGAAACGGGAATATAATTTTCTTCAAATTTAAAAATTAAAATTAAGGTTCAGCTCTATTAAATTTTTAACAAGTTTACAATTGCTTTATTTTCCGTATTTTTGCACCCGAAAATTCATTATTCACTATTAATCATTATTTAACACATGCTTTCGGTTCAAGGTTTAGGATTACATCATTCAGGAACATATCTGTTTCAAAACGTGAATTTCACGATTAAAAAGGATGATAAAATTGGTTTGGTCGGTAAAAATGGAGCGGGGAAATCCACTTTATTGAAAATGCTTTCCGGAGAAATTAATTTCTACGAAGGAAACGTGGTTCCGGAAGGAAACATCACCATCGGTTTCTTAAAACAGGATCTCGATTTCGTAAAAGGGAGAACAGTATGGGCAGAAACCATGCAGGCTTTTGAACAGATCAACGCATGGAAGAACGAACTGGAAGAGGTGAATCATCAGATGGCGACAAGAACCGACTATGAAAGCGATTCTTACACAGATCTGATTAATAAAATGACGGAACTGAACGATCTTCTGATGAACCACGATGCCTACAATCTTGAAGGCGACATGGAAAAAGTATTGTTCGGTCTTGGTTTCAAAGCGGATGATTTCCAGAAAATAACCGATGAATTTTCCGGAGGCTGGAGAATGAGAATCGAGCTGGCAAAACTGCTTCTGCAAAAGAACGACATCATGCTTCTCGATGAGCCTACGAACCACCTGGATATGGAATCCATCATGTGGCTGGAAAACTTTTTGAAAGATTATCCGGGAGCCATTGTTCTGGTAAGTCACGATAAGCAGTTTATGACTGCGGTATGTAACCGTACTTTCGATATCAACAACAAAAAAGTTGACGATTATAAAGCGAATTATTCCAAATATCTTGTCATGCGCGAAGATCGCCGCGAAAAACTGATTCAGGCTAAAAAGAATCAGGATGCGGAGATCAAGCAGATGGAAGATAACATCAATAAGTTCCGTGCAAGTGCTACAAAAGCATCTTTTGCGCAGTCTTTGATTAAAAAATTAGACAAAATTGAACGTATTGAAGTAGATAATGAAGACGTTTCCAAATTCAATATCCGTTTCGTACAGTCGCAGGTTCCGGGGAAAATTATTTTCGAAGCTGAAAATTTAGGAAAAGCTTATGGCGAAAAACAGATTTTTGATGATGTGGATTTTATCGTTCAGCGAGGAGACAGAATTGCGCTTCTTGGACAAAACGGACAGGGAAAAACAACGTTGGCAAAAATTCTTGCGGGAGACATCAAAGATTATTCAGGAACGTGGAATCTTGGACATAACGTAAACATCGGGTATTTCGCACAGAATCAGGAGGAAGTTTTAACCCCGAATAAAACCGTTCAGGAAGAAGCGGAAGACGCTGCAACCGAAGAAACAAGACCAAGAGTCCGTGATTTGTTAGGATCTTTCCTTTTCCAAGGGGAAGCGGTGAACAAAAAAACGAAAGTGCTTTCCGGAGGGGAAAGAAACCGTCTTGCGCTTTGTAAATTGTTGCTTCGTCCTTTTAACACGCTGATTATGGACGAACCTACGAATCACTTGGATATCCAGTCTAAGGAAATCATCAAACTGGCGCTTCAGAAATTTGAAGGAACGTTAATTGTAATTTCGCACGACAGGGAATTCTTACAGGGGCTTTGCGATAAGATCTACGAATTCCGCGATGGAAGAATGAAAGAATTCTTAGGAGACATTAATGAATATCTTGAATTCAGACAGAAAGAATCCATCAGAGAAATTTCTGCAGAAAAAGCAAAACTGCACGGAGAAGAGACTAAGGTTGAGGTAAAGGCAAAGAAAGAAGAAAAGCCTGCAACAGAAACTCAACAATCAACCATTGTAAGCAAAGAGCAGAAAAATATTCAGAATAAACTGAAAAAAGTAGAAGAAAAGATTACTGAACTGGAAACAAAAGTTGAGGAATTTGAAACTTCTTTCACTAAAGAAAATCCTTCGGAAGAAACACTGGAAAAATACAACAATACCAAAGAAGAACTGGATCTTGCTTTGCAGGAGTGGGAATATTTGGGGACTCAGTTGGATTAATTTCTAAGAAATACATAAAATAAACCTTATAGGTTTTTAAAACCTATAAGGTTTGATTACAGTTTGTAACAAAATTTCATATCAGCTTACTTATCAATTAATATATTTTAATAAAACTTTAATCTCAATTTTTAAATTATTTTTATAATTTTGACGAATGATTTTTAAAGAAAGCAGAAATCTAAAGAATTTTATTTCCAAATTATTGTTTGGAATCTATTTTCTTGCGCTGTTTTCCCAGAATTTCCACAGTCACAGTTCCGAAGAGGTTTTCAAAAACTTCAGTTTTAAAAAATCAGAAAATACGGTTACTAAAAATATAGCGAAGGAAAAAGCAGCAGACTGTCTTGCCTGCCATTTCTTAGCTACCGGACATACTTTAGTTCCTGAAGAATTCAGTTTTACTTTTGCACATTATACGCATGAAGTAAAGCAGATCATTATTGTTCAGGAAAAAATATGGTCTCAGACTAAATTTACCTTTCAGCTTCGCGGTCCGCCCGCAATTTCATAATTCATAGATTTTTTCGGATTTTTTGCCAGATAATTTTAAATACATGATGTATTTTAATTAAGCTAGCTGATTTTTTTAAGTCATTAAGATGATTTAGAAATTAAGTTTCGTTAAGAAAAATCATATAGATTTTTTGCATCCCTTAAAAGCAAGATTAAACTTAATGACTCTAAATTCTTAAAATAAATCTTAACGGTTCAAAATTGAGCATTTAGATTCATCGTCTGAAGCTAAAAAATCCAATTCAAATTTTAACGAAAAAGTACCCTGAAAAGTACACAATCAATCTATTTAACAATGAAATTGATCTATAGTTTTATGCTGATCCTTTGCGGATTTGCATTCACCAACGCACAGCAGACTTATACGGTAGAAGGAACAGTTCAGGATTTTCACGATAAAACCATGCTGGAAAATGCATCCGTGAAAATTGGAGATTTTTCTGCGAAAACCGATAAAAACGGTAAGTTTTCAATCAATAAAATTCCTGCGGGAAAATATATACTCATTGCTAAACATCCTGATTGTAATGATTATACTGAAAATGTAGGAGTTACACGGGATTTGCATTTAACAATTACGCTTGAACATCATATTCAGGATATCGAAACGGTGACCATTCACGGAAACCATAAAAGCAACGGATCTTTAGTAATCAAAACACTTGATAAATCTGAAATTCAAAGAAATTCCACAGATAATTTAGGGAATTTACTGACGAAGATTTCGGGAGTCAGTGCTTTGAAAACAGGAAATAATATCTCAAAACCGATTATTCACGGGCTTTACGGAAGCAGAATCTCTATTTTAAACAATGGAGTGAGACTTGCTGAACAGGAATGGGGAGTAGAACACGCTCCGAATGTGGATATCAATAATTTCCAGCATATCGACGTTATCAAAGGAGCTTCAGCATTGAAATACGGAAGTGATGCGATTGGCGGAGTCGTGGTGATGGAACCTGAAATTTTCCCTAAAAAGGATACTTTAAAAGGTTCAGTCGGTCTTACCGGAATTTCAAACGGAAAAGGAATGGCTCTGGATGCGGATGTGGCGAAAATCTGGAAAAACGGATGGGCGGTAAAAACCGGAGGGAGCGTCAAAAAACTCGGAGATCAGAACGCTCCGGATTATAACCTGATGAATACAGGAATGGATTTTTCTTCGTTTAATTTTACCGTTCAGAATAATACGTATGAAAGAGGAATTTCTTTCGATTATTATTTAACCAACCAGAATATAGGAATTTACAGAGGTTCTCATGTGGGAAACAATGAAGATTTTTACAACGCAACCACTACAAAAATTCCGATTTATACAGGAAGTTTCAGTTATGATATTGATAATCCGAGACAGGTGATCGAGCATCATATTGCGAAAGTTTCAGCTTTCAAAAGATTTGAAAATATCGGAAAAGTTTCTGCGACTTACAGTTATCAGTACAACCACAGACAGGAATATGACATCAGAAGAGGAGAACTGAAAGATACGCCTTCTCTGGATCTGGAACTGATGACGCATCAGTTTAATCTTAATGATTTGCTGGAAAGAGGAAAGTTTTCTCTGGAAACAGGGATTGATGCAAGTTTTCAGAACAACTATTCGGATCCGGCGACAAAAGCAAGGCGTCTGATTCCGAACTATGATAAATATGCTGCAGGTTTTTATTCCGTTTTTAAATATAAAATCTCCGGCAATTTCAATGTGGAGGCAGGAGCGCGATACGATTTTACCCGTTACGATGTTACCAAATGGTACGATAAAAGCGATTGGGAGAAGAGATATGCAGATTCTTATCCTCAGTTTTATGTAAAAACGGATCAGAACAGGATTCTTACGCGTCCTCAACTGAATTATAACAATGTATCTTTCAATGCAGGATTAGAATATCGTCCGAATTCATCTTTTGATCTGAAATTCAATTATGCAAAAGTGGGCAGAACACCGAATATTGCAGAACTGTTTTCAGACGGACTGCATCATTCTGCTTCTGTGATCGAAATTGGTGATATGGGACTGAAAAATGAACAGGGACATCAGTTTAATCTTACCGTTGATTCAAAATTCAACGTTTTAAAAGGATTGAATGTTTCTGTAAATTCTTACTTTTTTATCACCAAAAATTTCATCAACGAAGTTCCTACAGGAGTTCAGAATACAATCAGAGGAGTATTTCCGGTGTGGTCTTATCAGCAGATCGATGCCAAAATGTATGGGGTAGATCTGGATGTTACTCTTAAACTTACGGATCATCTTTCTTATGTAGGAAAGGGAAGTTATGTTTACGGACAGGACGACACAAACAATGTTCCGTTGATCTTAATGATGCCTCCTAATTTTTCCAATGCATTACAGTTTAAAAAGGAAAACTGGAAGCAGTTTTATTTTACGGTAGAAAACCAGACTTTTCTTAAGCAGAACAGATTTCCGGTGTACAATGCAACCATACCAATATATATAGACGGAGATGAAGTGGAAAAAACGGTGGATCTGAGTACTCCGCCAAACGATTATTCTCTCTGGAATATCCAGACAGGAATCAACATCAGCAAAAATCTTTCTGCGGGACTTATCGTGAACAATCTTTTCAATGTTTCATACAGAGATTATCTGAACAGAATGAGATTTTTCTCGGATGAGGCAGGAAGAAACTTTATTCTCAACTTTAGATACAGATTCTAAAGATTTTTAAAACCATCAGACAAAATATCAACTTTAAAATTTAAAAAAAATGAAATTATTCAATACTAAAAATATCATCAAATTATTAGCTGTTTTATTCATCGCTATCACCGTAGTTTCCTGTCAGAGAGACGGATCTGCGGCAGAAGACGATCTTCCTCAGGAAGACCTTACCAACATTATTTTGAATGTGAAAGATGTTGCGGCGGGAACTACCCAAACGTACAATTACAGCATGGGAGCGGGAGGAGCTCAGGCGATTAAATTAACCGACGGAAAGACCTATCAGGTAACTGCCACGTTTAAAAACGGAAACGAAGATGCCACTCAGGAAATTAAGGATGCAAAAGACGAACACTTTTTAATCTTCAATTTCCCAAATTCAGATATTGTTTTAACGCGTACAGACGATGCTTCTTCTACAAGAGCAGACGGAAAACGGGTAGGATTAAAAACGGAATGGGTGGTCAACAAAGCCGTTAAAAATCCTTCTGCAACAAGCCAGTTGATTTTCACTTTATATCATGAACCGGCAAGTGTAACGGAAGATTCCCAGACAACCACAAACGGCGTGATCTATGGAGCTCAGGTTGGAGGAGAAACAGATGCACAGGCAAACTATACTATTACGAATTAAAATAACCTTTTAATATCTTTAATCTTGTTAGTAAAACCATCGGAAATTTTCCGGTGGTTTTTTAATTTAACAATATTTAGCTTTTAAGTTGATTTTAAATGAACGATTTTCATAAAATTTTTATATTTTTGCAACCTAAAATTTTAATCAATAATGAAGGTTACTGCAAAAAACCATGATGATGTAAGTGCATTGCTTACAGTGACATTGGAAAAATCTGACTATAAAGAAAAAGTTGATAAGCAATTGATTAATTATGCTAAAAATGCGCAAGTTCCTGGTTTCAGAAAAGGAAAAGTGCCTTTGAGTATGGTTAGAAAACAATATGAAGCAGGTATTGCTTTTGAAGAAATCAACAAGCAGGTTTCTGATGCTTTAAACAGCTACGTAAACGAAAACAAACTAAGATTAGTTGGTCAGCCGGTTCCACAGCCAGTAAACGAATTCGATTACAATGCGGATCAGCTTGAAGTTGCTTTTGAAGTAGGATTTGAGCCTGAATTCACTATTGACCTGGCTAAATATGAGGCTCCTCACTACAAAGTAGAGGCTTCTGAAAAAGAAATCAACAAAAGTATTGAGAACATGCAGAAGCGTTTCGCAGAGCAGGCTCCTCAAGAAAAAATCAATAAAGATTCTTACATCGCTTTAGAAATTTCTCAGGTTGTGGAAGAAGATGCTGAAGGAGAACACCACCACCATCCAAAGAACGTTACCATTACTGCTGAAAACAAAGAAGCTTTCAAATTGGTAAAATCTTTGAAAATGGACGGTTCTGTAAAAGTTTCTAAAGAAACTCTTGCTGAAAACGAAGAACTGGCTAAAGAATTAGGATTCTCTAAAGAAGAAGTTGAGCATTTACACCACAACGAAGTGGAAGTAAAAGTAAAAGATTTCTACGGTCTTAACTTAGCTGAACTTAATCAGGAATTATTCGATAAAGTTTACGGAGAAGGAAACATCAAGTCTGAAGAAGAATTGAAAGAAAAAGTAAAATCTGAATTAGACGAATACTTCCAGCAAAATGCTGATGTTCATTTTGTGAATAAAGTATTGGAGCAGGTTTCTGAAAAAGAAGAAGTAAAGCTTCCTGAAACATTCCTTGTAAAATGGTTAATGTTCTCTAACCAGAACATCCAGTCTGAAGAACAGGCAAAAGAAATCCTTGAATCTGAGAAAAACCAGTTGAAATATCAGATCATTGAAGGAAAATTGATGAGTGATAACGACATCAAATTAGATTATGCTGATGTTTTAGGACAGGCTGAACAATTGGTAAGAAATCAATTGGCAATCTACGGAATCCACCATTTAGGAGACGAAGAGATCCAGAAATATGCTGTTGAAATGCTTAAAGATCAGGAGCAGGTAAGACAGATTTCTTCTGAAGTTGCGATGACGAAGCTGAAAGATGTAATCCTTGAAAAAGCAACGAAAAAAGAAACTGCTATTTCTCACGACGAGTTTTTGGAAGAGCTTAAAAAGTAATTTATTTTACTATAAATATTTGAAAACCACTGTTTTTACAGTGGTTTTTTTATTGATAAAACATCTGTATTTATTTGTTTAATATTCCTATATTTACGATTATAAACTTAATTTATGAAAAAGATCATCATTCCGTTTTTTTGCGCTGTGCTTTTTTCTACTTCGGTAGCTGCACAAAATACTACTGCAGCTCCGGCTAAAACGGAAGCTGTAAAATCTAAGCTTACTCCAAAAGAAGTTATCGATAAATATCTTACAGCACTTGGAGGAAAAGATAAACTTGAAGCGGTGAAATCAATTGTGATAGAGAATACAATTTCGGGGGCTGCGCTTCCGGGAGAAATTACAATGACAACCAAAAAACTGGGCAATAAGTTCAAATCTGAACAGTTTTTTATGGGACAGAAAGCGGCTTCTCAGTATTTTGACGGAGAAAAAGGTTATATGGAGCAGATGGGCAACAAAAGCGAAATTCCGGCAGATAAACTGGGAGATTTAAAGAAAGGAAAAATTATTGATGCTTTAGGATACGATTATACAAAGTTCAAGGATGTTACCACAGAAAAAATCGACGGAAAAGATTACAATGTATTAACTTCCGATAAAGGAAAATTCTATTTTGATGCTTCTACAGGTCTTTTATATAAAGCAGATGCAAAAGAAGGAACGGCTTTTACGAAAGATTATTTAACGGTAGACGGAATTAAATTCCCGTCATTAATTGAAGCGCAGGGAGGAGGACAGACCATGACTATTAAAACAACAAAGGTTACTCTTAATGCAGAAGTTACAGATGCGGATTTTAAATAAAACAACTTTAATTTAACATAATAAAATCGGGTTTTGCCCGATTTTTTTGTTGATATACTATTTTTAACTAAAGTTTAACTAAAAAAAGAGATTCTTTACATTCTGAATTTATATTTTTGCGGTATATAAACACAAAAACATACTGATGAGAAAAGATGACATTACTTTGGCTTGGGCTTTCCCTTTTAAAGCTGTTCTCATTTTCTGAAAATTCAAATCTTTTATCGGAAATTAATTAACGATAATTAACTCAATTTTAACTTAAAATAATAATTTAAACATTTCCACGTTAAGTGAATAAATTATATTTTTGAACCTTAAAAATTAATAATCGAAACAACTATGAAAAAAATGTTTTCGTCGCTTGCAGTTGTCTTTCTGATGTCTGCCAATGCATTTGCACAGAATATTCCTATGGATCCTTCTGTAAAGACCGGTACACTTCCGAACGGGATGAAGTACTACATCAAAAAAAATACATTACCCGAAAAGAAAG